>JBFIJS010000014.1:0-17795 GCA_041600595.1 Saprospiraceae bacterium
CGGTACCTATTTTTTACAAGCCCTCGAAGACACTGAAGTATGGCAATTATCAAAACACGCCCTGGAAGACCTCCTCTTAGTGGTGCCAAAGCTGGAAAGATTCTGGAGAATTTTACATATCAACGCCTTCATAGCCCAGCAGGAAAGAGTCATGCACATGATCTCCAAAAGTGCAGAAGACCGATACCTGGATTTTATCGGAAAATTCCCCGAAGCTGAGCTGAGAATTTCCCAGAAACACATTGCCTCCTACCTGGGTATCACTCCGGAATTTCTCTCAAAAATGAAAAGTAATTTAAGACCCTGATTGCAGTTTTAAATAAAAATTCAAAACAACACCGGGCAGGATAAACCGCTCCTTTTCAGCTACAGAAATACCCGCGGAAACCAGGCCACTCGGAGGCAGAATTGCCCGATAATTTTTCCCGGACTCTCTTCGGAGCAGCACCCTCTCTTCCGATGACTACGGAACTAATACAACTCTTAATCTACATTAATTTCTTCCCCCTAATTTCTCTTTTCCTTTGTCCTAAATTAATTTTTAACAAAAAAAATCAGCACAATGGAAAAGAAAATCTTGCTTTTAAATCTTGCTTTCCTCTTTGGAATAAATGTTTTTTCGCAGGCACCGGCCGAAGTCGCCGGGAAAAGTCCCTGGGGCCCGGAAGACGAAATTGGCGCCCTCAACAGAATGACTGAAACATCCCGCTTAGCGGTACTGTCCAGCATTGGCAGTGGCCAGGTTTACGACCTCAGCGTAGATTATTTTGTCGGCATGCCCAGTTTCCACGCCCTGGGCGATCCGCCTTACCAGTACTGGCTGACCCACACGCCACACGGTACGGTAGTGGATAACCCGAATGGTCTGGGAGAAAAAATGAACCGGAAAGTCAGCTATACCGGCGACGCTATTTCAATGTACACCCACATGGGGACGCACATTGACGCCCTGAACCATTTTGGCCTCAACGGAAAAATCTGGAATGGATTCACTCCTGAAGAGCACCTGGGTGACAAAGGCTGGCGTAAAACCGGGGCCGAAACGATCCCACCGATCATTGCCCGCGGAGTCCTGATCGATATCGTTGCTTATAAAGGGGAAACTCAACTGCCCTCCAATTATCGCATCAATGCCAGCGACCTGAAAGGGGCATTGAAAAAGCAAAACATAACCCTCCAGCCGGGTGATGTCGTACTGATCCGTACGGGCCAGGCAAGACTGTACCAGGACGCCGGAGCATATCTGCACGAATTTCCCGGCATCAATCTCGAGGCAGTAAAATGGCTGGTAGAAGACCAGCAGGCCATGCTGCTCGGCGCTGACAACCTGAGTTTTGAGGCCTTCCCTCCCGAACGGGAAGACAACTGGGTACCCGTACATACTTACCTCCTGGCAGAAAAGGGCGTCATGTTCATAGAGCAAATGTACCTGGAAAGTTTAGCGGAAAACCGGGTTTATGAATTTGCATTTATTGCAGCCTCACTAAAGCTCAAAGGGGCCAGCGGCTCACCGATGAGACCTCTGGCGATCCCCCTCCGGTAAGCCTTCTCCTGCACCATCAAATATCTCTGCTCCAAACCCACAGGGGGGGTGGAAGTTCACCGCCTCCGGACGGAACAGGTTTGCCACAGCCTCTCCGGTGGGTTTCCATTTTCAATAAAAAAAATCACGATCATGAAGACTGCTAAATGTAGCAAACAGCCAGCCTTAACGTCTATGCCATCACCGGTATCGGTCAGGCAATTGACCCCTCTAACCAGAAAAGGCTCGTTCGGGCTGCAAATTTCCAACCCGGATCTGCAAAATATCTGCACGACCTGCGGCACCCGGTATGCACCTGCGAAGTGGGTCAACAATGAATGCCCGATTTGCCTGGACGACCGTCAATATGTGAGGAAGGAAGGACAGGAATGGACCAGCTTCGACAGCATCCTGCAAAATCATTCGATAAAACTCAGGCAGCATACAGAGGACTTATTTGAAATAACGACCTGGCCGGGTATTGCCCTGGGACAACGGGCATTTTTTATCAAGTCCGGGTCGGGGAACATCCTTTGGGATTGCATCCCCCTTATCACGGAACCTGTCGTTGCATTCATGCAACAACATGGAGGCGTGCAGGCCATTGCTATTTCTCACCCCCATTATTACAGCTTAATGAATGAATGGGCAAAAGCCTTTGCTGCCCCGATTTATCTTCATCAGGCTGATAAAGAATGGGTCATGGACAATCAGGAAAACATCGTATTCTGGAGCGGCAAGGAAAATAAACTGACTCCGGATGCCACCATTATCCATACGGGTGGCCATTTTGCCGGAAGCGCCGTTTTACACACAAATATTGAAAAGCCCGGTCCCGCCCTGTTCACCGGGGATTCCTTCTACCTGTCCAAAGACAAACAGCATTTGAGCGCCATGTATAGCTATCCCAACCTGATCCCTTTGACCAATGCCGAAACGATAAGGGTATTCAACTCGGTGGAGCCTTATGAATTTGACGCTATCTTTGGCGCATTTGCCGGTCAGGACCTTTACGAAGGGGGCCGGGCCATATTTGAGAACTCTCTGCGCCGTTACCGTTTTGCTTTTGGTAAATAAGCAGAGCCAAAAAGCGGTACAGGACGTTGACGGGCCCCGGCCCGGCACCGGTATCCCCAGCGATACAACACGACCAAAATGATCAGACCTTTCCAACCATCCGACAAAGTAAAGCTGTTAAAATTGCTCCGGCTCAACACCCCTGCCTATTTTGCTCCATCCGAGGAAAGCGATTTTATACACTATTTAGAAAAGGAAGTGGAGGATTACTATGTAGCGGAAGAAAACGGAACCATCATCGGTTGCGGAGGAATCAACTATTTGGAAAATGGTACCGTGGCCCGAATTTCCTGGGACATCATCCATCCGGATTATCAGGGAAAAGGTATTGGGAAAAAGCTGACGGCATTCAGAATAGCGGAAATAAAGAAAAACCCGACAGTACGATCTATTGTCGTTCGCACTTCACAACTGGCCTATCAGTTTTACGAAAAAATGGGTTTTAAACTGGAAAGAATAGAGAAAGACTTTTGGGCAGCGGGTTTTGATTTGTACCAAATGGAAATGGGCACTTAAAAAAACAGCGGGAAACGAGCAATAAAACAATCGTTTCCCGCTGTTGCAGCTACCCTACCCTCTTACTTTTTCCACCTGCTTGATCGTCTCGTAGTTCAACGGACGGCCTTCCAGGTCAGAAAAGCGGTTCATGTTAAAATTAGGCTCAAAGGTAAATTTCATACCGTCCCGCACGACCCAGCCATTTTGCGGATTATGGATCTCGTTCAGCAAAAGGCCAATGCCATTGGCCGATTTGACGATGTCCCGGATGGTGTACATTTTATCCCTGACAGGGCGATTGGGGATTTCGGCCATTTGTTCGGGCGTAAAATTGTCGTTGATGCAAATAATATCCATTGCTCGTAGTAGTTCGTGATCTGTTTATTAGTGAAAAAACGGGAACGCAAGCCCGACCGCAGTCTGTAAAAAATTGCTGCCCGATCCGGCTTGCGCTCCATCTTCCGTCAAAAACGCTTAAAGAAGTACAAGGTTTAGTTATTCTTCAAAACATCCCTTCACCTCATCGTCTTCCACCGCCCGGGAGCGGCTGGCACCGGCACCGGCGGTCATTTTGCCTTCTTCGATGGCTTCGATGCGTTCCAGCAAATCTTCCAGGTGCATTTTGGACAGTTTATCCGATTGCCTTCTAACCCCTTTTTCGAGGTGGTCTTCCAGGGTTTCCAGGGTTCCCCTCGCCAGTGCTTTCATATCGGCCAGTTCGTACTCACTGCCGGAAAGTGCCAGTAAATCGCCCATCTGCTCGATGTAAGCGCGTTGGAGATTGCGACGATAAGGGTCTATTTTTTTCCGATCGACCACTTCTGAGAAAATGGCCCGGCGGGTATCGTCAAACAGGGATAGGGCGCTGTAGGCATCCCTGCCGTAGAGGGTTTCATTTTCCATCATCCGGTTGAGGCGATCGGAATTGAACAGGGTACGAAGTGCATAATTCTGTAGTCCGGCGATCTGTTCCAGCGCACCCGTCTCACCGATACGGGACTGAATTTCCCGGTCGATCAGCCAATCGGGCGTAGCAAAAATTTGCTCATTGACGAAGCGGACTGCGGCCGCCTGCCGGTCTTTGGGCACATGGGTATAGACGGCCCCTTCTTCGTCGGCAGTTTTGTCGTATTCATAAACGCCGCCCACATTATTGGCCACGTGGCCGGTGTAGCGCCGGAGCTGGCCGATCACATTTTTGTATAGTTCGTCGAGGTTGGCGTAATCCTTTCCGTCCTCGGAGGTCCATTCGATCAGGTTGGGAACGATCCGTTTCAGGTTGGCGATACCCAGCAGGCTGGCCGCCACGGGGTCGCTGCCGATGTCTTCCGTTTGGGCACTCGGATCGACGACCCGGCCCTGCTGCTGACCGTAACGATACAGCGGATCACCGGCCCGCTCTTTCACCATGCCGTGGAGGATATCTTTTTCCTGCTCCACACTATTGGCATCGGGAAAATACGTGTAGCCGTACATGATCGACCAGTCGTCGTAGGGGCCGATCACAGGAAAGAGCCCCGCCCCTTTGTCTTCCGGCTGCGCCAAATAATTGAAGCGGGCATAATCCATAATGGAAGGCGCCACGCCCATGCGCTGCACAAAGCCCGGCGCACGCAGCGAATCCACGGGATAGGCACAGCTGGAGCCAATATTGTGTGGCAGGCCGAGGGTATGGCCGACCTCGTGAGCCGCCACAAAGCGGATGAGTTCGCCCATGATTTCCTGCCTGAACTTTACTTTTTGCGCGTCGGGATTCACCGCAGACGTTTGGATAAAAAACCAGTTGCGGAGCAAATTCATCACGTTGTGATACCAGATGATATCGCTCTCCAGAATCTCGCCGGTCCGCGGATCGTGCACGTGCGGCCCCTGGGCGTTCTGAATGTCCGTCGCCACGTACCGGATCACGGAATACCGCACATCTTCGGGGCTCCAGTCGGGGTCTTCTTCCTTGCTCGGCGGGTCTTTGGCCAGAATGGCATTTTTAAAACCAGCCTTCTCAAAAGCCTTTTGCCAATCTTCCACGCCCTGCTTGATATAGGGTCGCCATTCGTCGGGCGTAGCGGGATCTACATAGTAAACAATCGGTTTAACTGGTTCTACCAACTCTCCTCTTTTATAGGCGTTTACATCTTTTGGCTCCAGTTTCCATCGGGTAATGTACCGTCGTTCGGCAGCCTTTTGTTCGTCCAGTCCGTAATCTATTTGCCGGAACGAAAAATACCCGACGCGGCTGTCGTACAGGCGGGGCCGCATTTTTTTCTCCGGCAACAAAATGAAAGATTGATTCATGCCGATGGAAAGGGTTCCGGTCAACTGGTTGTCGGGTAGTTTGTCGCCTTTATAGGTCAACACGTGGCGCACTTCGGTATTTTGGGGAAACGATTTGATGTACTCAATAAAACTGCGTTTGCTGTCCAACCCCTTGATACTGAAGTTTTTGCGCTGACTGTCCGACATAGCGCCGATCATCGGCACATCGGTCGTGAAAAAGGAACTCGGATCGAACACGATGGTCGTGCTATCCGCATTGTAGCAACTGAGCGGAAAACTGGCCACGACCGGTTCGAAGTTGTTGTTTTTGACAGACAAATAAATCGGGGTGCCTTCTTCCGCCACGCTGTTGTAGGAGACCGACCGGAGCAGGACTTTGTTGCCACTCAACTGCCAGCGAACCACTTGCTGCGGACGGCTTTTCATGCCGGCTCCGCCGAAATTCAGCCCTTTGACATGGCCGGAAATACGGCTCACCAGCAGGATTTCTTTTTCCAGCAAATCCACGGGAACTTCGAAGTAATGTTTGTCCTTGATCTGGTGTACGATAAACAGGCCACTGTCCGTGACGGCCTCTTCGGTAATAATGTCAGTGTAGGATTTTTCCTTGCTTTTTTTGTCACCGCTCTTTTCTTCTTTCGGCTCGTTGCTGCCCTCCTCCTCCTGGGCACAGAGGGGTTGGCAAATGAACAGGATGGCCAGGGTGGCCAGGAGTGAGATCAATAATCTTTTCATGTTGCTGTATTATTCGATGTGGCGCAAAGCAGCTGTAAATCAGCGGAGTAGCATAAATCTTTTCGGTAAAACTCCGCCGGGCCGGTCGGGTGAAAATCTGATCAATGGTTTAAATAACGGCCCGTTTCGTGGCAGTTGCCCGACATCCGTTTAAGATAATTTTTAAAAACGGGCATGAAGCTACGGAAATGGTCAGAATTGAAGAAACGCCCTATTGCAACAGACCAAAATACCCTGCACATTTGGCCCCTCAATCAATGCTTTGGCCATTTGATTTCCTCCGGCACGGCTTGCCAATCCATTAAACGGGAGCCAAATCGGAGCAACATGCAAAGAACTCAAATCGCCCGGCATGCAACCAAAAATAAGATGCAAAAAACCTTTTTCCTCCTGCTGGCTACCTGCTGGCTGTTTTCCTGCAACAAGGTTATTGAAGAGGTAGAATTACCGCCGTTTTCCGTATCGCCCAACCCCTTCACCAACTTTGTCAACATCTATTTTGACGGCCAGCGGTATCCCAATTCAGCGGCAGTAATCCGTGTTCTCGATGGCAAGGAAAAGCCGCTCGTTTCAATGGAAACACTGACCACGAATGCACTGGCAGTTGACCTGTCGAGCTACGACGCCGGCATTTACTACCTGGAAATGGAAGTCGAAGGCCAATCCTTCACCCTTCCCATTTTAAAAACCGAATAATCACCTTCCTACTGACCATTTTCCGCTAACCTTTCATCCGATGAAAAATACCATACCGTTTCTATTCCTTTCCTTGTTGATTTTGGGAAACAAAACCAGCGCCCAATCCTGGGGTGTTCACCTCAACGGCAACTCTACCTTTCCGATTTCCAACGACCGCAAAGGCCAATATCCGATCCTTTGGTACGACTCAGATCAAGACCCAAGCATCCTGGTTGGTGGCTTTGGCGCAGGCGTTTCTTACCAGCGCCCCTGGCGAGGGAATACGCAGTTAAAATTTCAACTCAACGCCCAGCGTTCCCGCTTCTACGATGAGCCGACGATCTTTTGGGATGCCAACGGGCAGCCGATTCTTGGGGTCATTGGCATCAATAACAACCTCAACGCCAGTGTCCTTTCCCTCGTACTGCTGCCGATAACGGAGAACCAAAAATGGCTATTGGGCGTCGGGCTGGGCCTGCGGGGAACCTTTTTTTCCAAAACAGACTACGGGGAAGCTTTTGTTGATGGGGAAAAAGCCAGTTTGAAATTGAAGAATAAATCGCTGGCCCCGGTCGTCGCCATTTTACCCATTGAATTGACTAAATATTTTGGTGAACGATTTTCGGTGACTACTCGTGCGGAAACTGCGTTGTCCGGCACTTCCCGCTTGTCGGCCAACAAGAAGGAAAGAACGATGGTTGTGCTGGTGGAAGTGGGGTATCGATTTGGGAAGTAGGTATAAAGTTTGGGGCTGTTCTGTAAGTCAGCTGCCTTTATATGAGGCAAGGTTTAATTTTTTACCGCAGGCGAAAAGGTGGCTTTTAGGCAGCCCCAAGCTAATCCCCTTTTTCTTTAAAAACCACACTACAACAAGTCACCCCTCCCTCCGCTTTGATCACCTCCGAATTGTCCACCAATAAGAGTTCCACCCCGGCTTCTGCCAGCCGCAACGCCGTCAGGGGGAAGTCGGCGGGAAAAATAACGGTATCGCCGATGAGCAGTGCATTGGCAGCGCCCGGCTCGTCGGGGTGGGTTTCTATTATTTCAAAATTTTGAAAAATGCCCGCATCTACCCAGTCGGGATTCAGGAGTACCCGGCCCTCCCCAACCTGCGTCACGGCTGATTTGAGGTGTAGGCAGCCCGTCACCTGAACACCACGAACCTCGTACCCAAAAGGCGTCACGAAGTCCTGTATTTGCGCTATGGCTTCCCGGTTGCTGCGACTCGACTGGCCGACCCAAATCTGTTTGCCGATGACCAGCACATCGCCCCCATCGAGGACACCGGGAGCCAGGATAAATTCCAGCGGTCGGTAGGGACCGAGTGCGGTGGTCAGTCCGACAATCTCCGATTTTCGGCTGAAGGCCCCGGGGTTGGTGATGATCGCCAGTTCGTCGAGTACCACGGCACAGTCCTCCACAAAGACGCTGTCCGGGTTTTCGGGGGCTGGCAGCGCCCGGATAATTTTACATCCCAATTTTTGCAAAGCATCCTCGTAGGCAGCATGTTGGCGGATGGCCAGCATAATGTCGATGGGCTGGCGGTCGAAATGGGTGAGTTCGCATTCGGTCATAAGGGGGCTGACGGGACGGGTAATGGCGATGGGCATTTTGCAGTTTTGAGTTTTATGTTGTGAGTTGGTGCAAATATCCGATAAAGAATTCCATTCATCACAGCGCTTTAACTTACAACACGGTATCAGGCGAACTCGTCAAATCTCAGCTTTTGATTTTCATTAATTACTTTTATCTTCGTTAAAAATCATTCAGATGAAACCCATATTAGAAAAGGAGAAGACATACAGTTTTGAAGAATATCTGGCTTTAGAAGAAAAGTCGGAAATGAAGCATGAATTTCACAACGGAAAACTTGTACCTATGGAAGGGGGAACGACCTATCACAATCTCATCAGTGGAAATATCATCCGTTTACTCGGCAACTTCTTTTTTGATAAAGAATTATTTTGCTCTGCACTCACCAGCGACCAAAAGGTTTACGTCCCCTCCGTCAACAGAAGTGTTTACCCTGATGTAACGGTCGTTTGTGGTGATTTTGAATTTTATCTGGATAGTCCTTCGGTCATCACCAATCCACAGATCATTGTGGAAGTCCTCTCCGATAGCACGGCTGAATACGACCGCACCACCAAATTCGAAAATTACTGCTCCATCCCTTCCTTCCGGGAATATTTGCTGGTCGCCCAAGACCGCCCTTTTGTGGAAGCCTTTTTTCTCCATGACCCCGAGACAGCCCTTTGGAAAATTTCAAGGGCATCGGGTTTGGAAGCCTCCATTACTTTGTTGTCCATTGATTGTACGCTGGCGTTGAAAGACATTTACCGGATGGTGAAGGATTTGAGGGAGGTGGAATGGTAAAGAAATAACGAATTCTTTCCGATAATAGTAATTCAATATTTTGTCAAACAGGGTAAGAAGTAAGCAGCAGTGGCAGAATAGCTCCTTTAAAATATTGCATAAAATCCCACCCTCGTTATTCTTCCCAGTAGGGTCACTATATGAAGCTGTATGAAAGAAATTTAGGTAACACTATTGGGTGTAGTGTGTACAAAACTTAAACATTATTCCCTCATGTGTTCAAATTTTCGGGAACTGGGTCGAGAGTAACGTCCAAAATTTAGCTCACACAAAATATAAAAGGAAGTTAACGAGAGGTAGCCATGTATTTATTCCTCCTTTCCAAGACGTGCCTTATTGAACACAAATGGTTTGTCTTGAGAAAGTGGATAGCAATGCCAATTTTGGCCGTCGTTCAAAATTAATATATCCATACCAGCATATAGTGTCCTCCTTAAAAATTTTCCTGCATTGATGTTATGATAAGGGATTTTTTGGCTGGAAATAAGCTGACCTGTATTCTTATTGACCATGTATAAATGCCCATCGCTTCCCCCAACCAGATATAGTATTTCCCTATTTATGAATACCCTGCTTGGTGTACCCGCAATCTTGCGTTCCCATATAATATTTCCATTCTCTTTGTCTAAAGCATACAGGTTTTCATCTTCACAGGCATAAAACAAATACTTGTCATCTTGCATCAACCGTGATGTGAGCATCCCTTTTTTCATTTCGGTTCTCCAGAGTTCTGCCTGATTTAGGATATCAACACAAACGACTTCGTTGTTTGCCACCCAATAAGACCTTGACTTGTCCGTGATGCATTGTTTGGTAACCCCGTCCCCGTTTTTGTTTTCCCTGTATATCTCCATGTTCCTTTGAAAATCAGAATTGGGTAATATCCAGAACAACAGATGGTTTTTTGTCAGTTTCACAGGGTCATATTCTATCACACTGGTAACACATATTGTATCACTTGATTCTTCATCTTTAATAAGACATGGAGTACGAACAAATTTCTTCCCTTCTTTTGGCACATCAAACCGTTTGATCTCTCTCATGTTGCCAGTAATCATATCTATCAGAAAAACCTTATGCACCTTTTCTGCTTTGTCATAGTAAGTTCTTACTGCGTTGTTCCCCAACCCATCAACAAAAGATTCCCCTGCGTATTTTTTTTTGCTATGCCATAAAGTTTTGCCATTGGTTAAATCTATTGCTATTAAATCCTCGGAAATAGGCAAGATGAGGACATTGGAAGATATATACGAAGAAAGGTTATAATAAGCTTTTTGCAATATCCCATTGGTGTCTACCCATTCCCATGAAGTTTTGCCCGTATGTTTGTTTACAGCTTTCAAACAATTCTGGCCATTGCAATTACTGGGCAAAATGACATTATTCAAATGTACAATTGGGTATAGGTTGAAATGAGTATTAGATGCTGTTTCCCAAGGTTTTAGGTTTCTTTCAGCCACATCGGAACAACCTGAGATCGATACCAAAATAAAAAGCAACCAAGATGAAAGGGATAACTTTTCACCTCGGTTGCTTTGCTCTATTACCTCAAATGAATGTTTTTCGTCTGTCACTATTTAGGAACTATGAAAGCCGCCCCAGCGCCCCCTTCGAAAAGGTCCACCATGGCGTTATTTACTACATCCTTTAACCGGGAAGTTTCTTGAAAATGGTTGGATTCAATTAAATGATAAACCTTTGCAGCACCATCCAGTTGTTGTTCCCTCTTGGTCAACAAACCATCATTGGGGTCAGACACAAAGACTGTTATAATCTCTGTACCAACCTCAACGTCATCCACACAGTACTCTTCACAAGTTAAGTTATATTCCCAATCACCCCAAGCCATATCCACTCCGCATTGGGTAATACATTCATCATACGCATCACCAAAGATGAGCACTTCCACCTCTATTTCTTCCAATAGTGAATTGTTCATCAAGGCAAGTTGCCATTCAACAGCTAACAATTGGTTGGCAACTTCACATCTCAGAATCCGAGCTAGTTCAGCATCTTTTACCGCTACCGCTTGAATATCAGCGGTGATGCGAGTCCTTTCGGCGTTGAGCAGCCCGGTAATGGCGGTGATGGCTTGAGCGGGGGTCGTCGGTGATAAAATTGACGCCGTAAACGAAAGAATTGAAGAGAAAAAACCTAACGCACTGTCGATAGCCCTCCTAGCTGCTGCTGTCTTGGCTGCTAACCGTTCCCTGTACAGAGTTTCAGTATAGCATTTTGTAAAATGATCTCCACCTGAAAACGGAAATGCTCTCGAAGACATGAGCGAGGTCAAAGATAGCTCGTTTATACTGCCCCAAAGAACAGCAAATGGTACGCTTGGCATATTTGCTGGTAAATTGAGGTTGTCAATAATCGGACTGCCTTCCTGTACGTCATCAAGGAAATCTTCTGCACCTTCCATTTCGTTAATCCACGACTCAAAAGCTTCTATAAATTGACAATCGTTACAATCATCCCCTTCTTTGATCAGGTTTACCGCCTGAACCATCTTTTGTGCTTTTGATAAAGAACTGGGTCCGTCCTTTTGGATAGCGGCAAGTATGCCTGATGAACCTTGATTGGGGACTCCATCCAAAATCATGGCCGTTATGCTCGGATCTTGAAGTTGGAGGTCTCTAAGCACGATTCCGCTATAATCATGTGCAATGCCTAACACATCCTGTTCACCTCCTATCATTCCTTCTACCTGATCGGCGGCACCAGCAACACCTAATGAAGGGTCATAAAAAGAATTCGACAGATCGTCAAACTGATATCCTCTAAATACCATTTCCTGCTTCATACCTGTCCATCCATTGGAATTTATGGAAACGCCATTTAACCATACCGTATTCCTTGATTGAGAATAGCTTGTTGAATAGAGGCCCAAAGCCAAAGCCATTGCCAATATAAATTTTGGCGCTATGATGCAATTTGATTTACATTTCATTTTTGTTAATTTTTTGTGAGTGAAAAGTTTTCGATTTTCGACTTTCTAGTAATCGCCATCCTTTTTTGACTATAGGGTGAGATAAAATAGGTCACGAACCGATGCCCAGTGACGATTGGGCTCCCTGGCTCCCCAGTAAAAGAAAAATTCGATTTAGTTAGTAATTTCCCAGATGAGTCGTAATTGGCCTGACCCCTTATCACTTGCAAATTTTTATCTAATACGACTTTTGAATATGAACCATCTGGGTGGGGCTGTGTAAGCATTTCAAGGTTTTCATTGATTGGGGTCATGTCAAAACCAGCGCCTATGAAACCTTCAATTACCCAAGACATTTGTTCTTCGGTCAATGGAACAACATCTGCCATTTCTTCGATTATCTTGGCATAGAATTCAACGGAAGATGCATCATCTATTACTTCGGTGTTTATTGCTTCGCCCTGATCATTGTAATAAATGGTCGTACCCCCATTTATTTCGATCCTGTCCACCTGAAATTCTTCAGGGATACTTTGCAGGCCTACTGTCCCCACTGGATAATTTGGAGTGTTTTCAGACTCCAACATCTGGATATCGGCAGACATTTCTCCATTTTCTGCAATGCACATATCCACACTGCATTTGCTAAAAGTAGGATAGGAAAGAATCTGTTCTGCGGTAGTGAGCTCGGTTTGCTCGTTCAGGTTTGCTGCTCGTGTAAATGCAGCAGTGGTGATTTCGTAACTCATGCTGATTGGACAACCTTGTGTTACCTGATTCACTGAAGGAAAGGGGCCAGCATCGTCCTTTGAACATGCAAGGACACATGTTATTAGGGCCAAAAACGCTATAGGCCACATTTTTTGATGATAATCAAAGAGATTCATTTCTAAAATTTTTGAATTAATGCTAATTGAGATGCAAATAAGCTATGCACCCTACTTCTTTTTAAAGGTGGTTTCGGGTTGGCCCACCAGAACATTTTTCCAAGTTGACCATCTTGCAACGGGCAACTCGTTTTAAAAAAGAATTTCTAAGTATTTCCATAGGATAAATTGACCGAAAAATATGGACTGAAAGTTCATGATAAAATCGTTTAATCTGTTTTTCGCATATAAGGAATACGCCTACTTCTTGTAAAAGAAGTTTCGTAAGCCCATTGGCAGACCCACATATTGCGTTGGTGCCTGATACAAAAACATATATCCTAATCGCCCACAAAAGTGGGGCAAAAACAAATACGGAAATCGGAAGTTTTGAGGAGTTTCCGGGAGTTTCCGGAAATGCCACCCTGTCAAATATCAGCAAAGTCTTTTTTCGGGACACCTGGCGGGTATCCCATTGCATCATAAATCCGTTTTTGCCAAATCAAGGACACCCGTCCGGGCGGTAGGGTAATGCCCTCGGCTTTTAGTTTTTCTATCAATGTTTTTACGCTGACCCCATATTCGGCAGCAATTTGTTCACGTGTTTTGTAGCCAGGAGAGTAAGGAGGGCTGTTCATAAATATTGTTTTTAAAAGGGTCTGTATATATTATTCTATTTTTTTTGAAATACTTGCCGTCAAATATAAGGATAAATTTGCGGTATTGCGGTATTGCGGTATTGCGGTATTGCGGTATTGCGGTATTGCGGAAAATATATGTCAACTCATTGATATACAGTTGGTTAGGATAAAAATTTAAAAAGAGATTTTTTGTATGGGCTTATTAGACTCAACTAAAATAAATTTGCCAAGAACTGAAGGTGAATATTAGGAGTGTTTACAGTATATAAAAGAAGAAATACCTGAAAGATAATGTCAAAACGAAATCCTGGATGAAATAAATAGCTGGAAATAAACCAGTGTAAAGGCCCCCTAAACACCCATGATTAATTGATAATTATTGTTTCACGATCTTTTTTACCTCTAATTCATTTACCCAAATAGCATAAATTCCCGGGGGCAGCTTACTTAAGTCCATTTCCATCCTGGCACTACCCTCCTCTACTTGCTGGTTTTTGTATAAAACCTCCTTGCCAACACTATCAAATAACCTGACATCTAGCAGCTGGCCTGCAAAACGTGAGATGTCAATGGTTATTTTTCCAGCGGTGGGATTGGGAAAAATAATTGTTCCCAAAACCGGGCTTTCTTCATTTTCCGCAGACCGTGACCCGGATCCCTCATTAAATTGTTGACAAGGGCTTGAGTCACCGGGTATCTGATCCACACCGTCAATCCGTGTAAATTTTGTTTCTATCTGCCCATCGGCACTCTCTACCACCAACCTAACGAATAGATGATCGGTCGATGGGTTGGGACACCCACCCGGCACCGTTAAGCTGAAACTGCTTCCAGTTCCCGCTGGTACTCCCCAATTAAATCCGTCGGTGCTGGTGTACCATTTGTAAACATAGCCACCACCGCCACCACTGATGTCCGTACCGATCGTAACCATGCTGCAATAACAGGCATAAAAAGGCGGCGTCCATGAAACCTGCAATGTCACCAGGTCTTCTGCGTCACGAAACCCGGCTACGGTACATGCATTATCACGCAATACCCGCCAGTTTTTCTTCGCCTTCTTATTTATTCTTTTAAAACATATACCCCACGGAAAGCCACATTTTGAAAGGGTTATAGGTTTCAAAGGATTGGCCTGTCCTCGCGTCGTCGAGGATATCGTTGAAAAGAATCCTGTCGATTTTCTTCACTTGAAATGCCCTATAGCTCAGGTTGAATATAAACCTCGATGTTGTGTATTCAATGCCAGGGTTGAACTCGACCGAATACAGGTCAAATCTCCACCAGGAGTAGCTCTTACTGGTAGTGTGGTCAGCTTTCGTAAGGAAATTCAGTTGGGGCAGTACGCCCAATGAAAACCCGAAGTGTTCATTTAATTGGTAAGTCCCATTCAAGGGGAATTGCGTCAAAAACTGGTAGTACCTGTCTGTCCATCTTAATATTCTTGTCCCCCCATCCTTGCCAAAATTATGGTCGAATGGCCGCTCGAAGGTAGCAAGTTCAGCGCTTACACCACCCCCAACACGAAAATGCAGCTTTCCTTTTTGGGCAATCTTCCTCTCAAGCCGTATCCCAAACTGGTACGTGCCGAATGTCTCCGGCTGCCGTTCCAAGACCGATTCCTTTGGCGGAAAATCGAAAAGTCTCTTGTCATGCGCCTGAAGCCCATAATCAACCGATAAAAACCATTCTTTGTTTGGGCGGTCCTGGGCAAAGGAAGGGATCGACACTAATGCCACAAAAGATACTATGAGCAATTTTTTCATGATCGTGGTAAAATTCAAAGGCAGGACGACACATAAACTTCAAAAAAGTTTAGTCAACGTTTCTTCTATCGTTACCGGCCCGCCTATCTCCCCACCACCAGCCTCGCCCCCGCCTTCGCCCGCCCGTTTTCCAAAAGTACCACGTTGTACAGCCCCGCCGCCCAGCCCGACACGTCCAGCGTGTGCAGGTAGGCGTAGGGCGGGAAGCGGTGACGCTCTATGACCCGCCCCAGCATGTCCACCACCTGTATTTCAGCGGTGACGTGGCTGCCGTATGTGGGAAGCTTAATGCTCACCTCCACCAGCCCGTTGGCCACGGTGGGCGATGCGGTGACGCCGTAGCCAGCATTGGCCACTGGCGGCCCGGTGCTGCTCAGGATGGTGTCGCAGCCGCTGCCGGTGAGGGGACCAAGGCGGTAGTGCGGGTGGGGCGTGGAAAAAAGGTAGTACGGCACATCGGGGCCAAGGCAGGAGGGCGGGTTGTCCGCAGCGACGCAGATGCCGCTGGCCGCCCCCGGCTCGTCGGGGTATTCGATGACGTTGTGCGCTGTCTCGTAGAGGCTGTACAGCTTGCCGTCCGGGCCGAGGCAGAAGGGGCCGTAGCCGCCGGGGTTACTCGTCAGCACGTTCTGGAAATCGTCCATGTCCCATGGAATGCCGCCCAGCTCCACCCTGCTGCCGAGGATGTCCGCTGCCCAGAGGTCGTACTGGACAAAACCGGCCCAGCCCACCCCGTACAGGTAACGGCCCGAGGGCGAAAAGGCAAAGGTGTTGACCGAGGCATAGCCCTCCCCCCCGTTGTACTCCAGGTAGGTGGAGCCCAGGCTGAAGGTGTCCAGCAGCGACACCTCCCCGCTGCAGCGGTCGAAGCCCATCAGCTTCGCATGGCCGAGGCCGAAATTATCGAGCAGCATGCTGCCGTCCTGGGAAACTTCGATAAGGTTCTGTGCAGTCATTATCAAATCCCAGCAGTCGAACCAGTCCGAGCTGAGGCCCGGCATGTTGCTTTCCACGGTGAGTAGCACCGAGTCCCGCTGCAGCAGGGAAGAGCGGAAATCCAGCCCGTCAACGCTGCGCTGCACCAGCCACCAGTCATGGCCGTTGCCGTGCTGCACGACGGCAAAGGCCGCATCCATCAGCACCTCGTTGATGTAGCGGTTCTTATAGACCACCTTTCCACGGCCACCGTTGAGCCGCATGTCTATTTTGCTCAACTGCATCTTGGGGGTCGCAAGAACGGCACAAGGCTCAAAATCCTCAACCGTGACGAAGGAATGCAGCATATAATAGACGCCCTCCTCGTAGCCGTCGGGGATGAGCTGATAGGTGTAGGGGGCGTACACAGCGTTCGCCATGGTATCGCCATAAGAGGGGTTGTTGAAATCGCTATAACCCGAGCCCTCGTTGAAGCCCTTGCCGCCCTGCATGATATGGCCGTCCCAGGAGACCACCACGTTGCCGTTGGTGTAGAACTGGAGGTTGCCAGAGGCATCGCTCATGGCGACGGCTTCTTGTAACTGCACCCAATCAGTAGTTAATTGTTGAACATCATAGCTGAGGCTATCTTCTTCAAAGCCCATGATGACGGGAATGTAGAAGTTGCTAAACCCTATTCCACTTATTCCCATCCAGTGCCGGTCGTGCTGCTGGGCAAATAAGGGAGTTGCCACAGCCAGCAAGCAAAGGAGATAAGAAAAAAATATAGTTCGTTTCATATTTTTAAAAAGCTAAAAAACAAGGAGGCCATGCAGCCACTGCACAGCCTCCTTATGTAATGATATGTTTATGGGTGCTGTACCATGAATCTGCGGGTGGTAACCGTGCCCTCCCCGGTGATTTTCACGATGTACAGTCCACCCTGCCACCCATTGACCGGGATGACTAAGCCGTCACTTGGCAACTTGCCAGAGAACACTTGCCTTCCGTCCATACCGAACACCTGTACCTGATGTCTTTCGGCGCTGTCGCTTTGCAGGCTTATCCAGACCATGTCGTCAGCGGGGTTCGGCACGATGCGCAAGTCTGGGCCGGCTGCTTCCATCTGCGATGTAGCCTCATCACTGCTGCGTGGCTGCAGGTTGGCGCAGTTGCCCTCATCGTAGTATTCCTTGAGCCAGACGGCACAGAGGCCCCGAGCGTCCAGCACGGCTCGGCCGCCGTCTGGTAAGCAGGTCTGGGCAATGGTGCGCAGGTCAGCGGCGGCGGTGCTGTCGGGCTCGGTGCCGGCCAGCCATTGGAGGGCGATTTCGTTGTAGCGTTTTTCGCATTGTGAAAAAGTCGTCGTATGCATAAGTTTAAAAGTTTTTACTATAAATATCCAAGTATATGTCACCTGTGCCGAACCGGGGTTCGGCGGTACGGCCACTCACCTCCCCACCACCAGCCTCGCCCCCGCCTTCGGCCTGCCGTTTTCCAAAAGCACCACGTTGTACA
>JBFIJS010000015.1:0-17572 GCA_041600595.1 Saprospiraceae bacterium
ACCGGGCCTGGGAAAATGGGTTTCGCACGTTGGTAATCACTGCCGACGTCCCCACACCAAGCCGCCGTGAGCGAACCAAACGGGCCGGCCTCCGCATGCCCCCCAGAATTACACCTGGGTTCATCTGGCAAGGTCTCACGCATCCGGTATGGTCATTTTACACCCTGAAAAATGGGCTGCCCCGCCTGCGAACAGTGGAGTCTTATGCAGAATTCAACTCCATGATGTCGGTCGGTGCATTTACCCGCGATCGGCTCGGCGGTAACCTTTCCTGGGAGCATTGTAAAGAATTGCGGGACGAATGGAAGGGGCCCGTTGTGGTGAAAGGTTTATTGCATCCTCAGGATGCAGAAATGGCCGTACAGATAGGCATGGACGGAATCGTCGTATCCAATCATGGAGCCCGGCAGTTTGATGGTGGCCTCGCTGCTATTGATGCCTTACCGCAAATGGTCGCGGTGGCAAAAGGCAAAACGGCCATCCTTTTTGACAGTGGGGTCCGGTCTGGGTTGGATGTGTTGCGGGCACTGAGCCGGGGCGCTGATTTTGTGCTTTTGGGCCGGGCATTTCTCTATGGCGTTGCGGCTTTGGGACAATACGGCGGCGACCACGTCGTCGAGATTTTGATCGAGGAGTTAAAAAACAATATGGTGCAGATGGGGATAGAGGAGCTGCCCCGATAGTTTAATCCGGTTCATTTCTGTCGGAGAAAATGTGTAGGATGATATTTCCAAATCAGTTTCCCTCCGGGGGGCTGGCTGTTCTTTTGTAAAATACCATCGGCGATGTCCGGCAGGCAACAGGCTATTGTAAGAATGATGCCGTCATCCGGAGAGGGGAGGGGAGCCACGTTGCAATCAATTATTATCAGCTATCTTTGAGGCATCGTTCTGGGTGGTTCGCAGGCAAGGGGAAAAACAAGACACCTTTGTCGTATGGCAATGAACCAGGCATCTCTGATCCCGGAAAGCACCATTGTTTAATTGTCTGTTTTTAAAAATTAATGAATGTCCACATTTCAAGCGTTTAACCTTTCCAAACAATTATCCCGGTCAATCGAAGAGTTGGGGTTCGAAACGCCGACTCCCATTCAGGTTCAGGCGTTTCCGGTCATTATGTCGGGAAAAAATGTAGTGGGCATTGCACAGACCGGTACCGGAAAGACGCTGGCCTACATGCTCCCGATTTTACAGGAACTTAAATATTCAGAACAGGTAAATCCCAGGGTTTTGATTTTAGTGCCTACCCGGGAACTGGTTATGCAGGTGGTGGAGAATATTGAAAGTTATGCCAAGTACATGAGCGTGCGGGTGATGCCGGTGTACGGTGGGGTCAACATTAACACCCAGGCCCTGACGGTGGCTGTTGGCTCGGATATTTTGGTGGCAACTCCGCGCCGGCTGTACGATCTGGTGCTGGGAGGAGTGATTCAATTAAAAGATGTTAAGAAACTGGTGATTGACGAAGTAGATGTGATGCTTGATCTTGGCTTCCGTTTCCAATTGACCAACCTCTTCGATTTGTTACCGAATCGCCGCCAAAACATCATGTTTTCGGCGACTATGACCGACGACATTGACCAATTGATCGAGGACTTTTTTATCACGCCGGAAAAAATTACCATCGCTCTGAGCGGGACACCTCTGGATAATATTTCGCAGCACTGTTACCAGGTGCACAATTTTTACACAAAGGTCAATCTGCTTGCTCATCTGTTGAAGGATAAAGAAGAATATAGCAAAGTGCTGGTATTTGTGGATAGCAAAAAAAATGCGGACCGGTTGTTTGAAAAACTGGAGAGTGAATATGGCACAGAGATGAGCGTTATTCATTCCAACAAATCACAAAATTACCGGATCCGGTCTATTGAAGAATTTAATCAGGGGGAAAGCAGAATTTTAATCACCTCGGATGTGATGGCCCGTGGTTTGGATTTGGAAAAAATCACCCACGTTGTGAATGTCAATGTGCCCAATTTTCCGGAAAATTATATCCACCGGATTGGGCGTACCGGGCGTGCCGAGGAAAAAGGGAAGTCGCTTTTATTATTTACCGAAAAGGAAATAAAAGCAAAAGAAGCGATTGAAGCTTTAATGGATTATAAAATTCCGGAACTGGATTTTCCGGAAGAAGTACAGACCAATTATGAACTGACACCCGAGGAGCGTGAGACAACGGTCGTAAAGAAGAACCCCAACCGGAATGTCAAAGAAGTCGAGCGGGGAGCCAGTTTTCACGAAAAGAAAGAAAAAAACAGGAAGACCAACCTGGGGGGAAGTTACCGCCGAAAATTAGCCGCAAAATATTCCAAACCCAAAACCCGGGGAGCCAAAGGCAAGAAGAAAAAGAAATAAACAACGATTCTGTTTTGTGCCTGCGCAACGTTGTCAGGGCAAGGGTCCAATGGTAGTAGTCTTCGTATATTATTGGTTGATAATCAATTAGATAAGAAGCAGGAAAATGCCTTTGCCCGTCCATAAGATCGTCCTGATCCAATTGGTTCGAACCAATTTCTCAATCGCCTTTTCGTCTTTTCCCTTTTCCAGTTTTCGATGCAATGGGATCTGAATTAAAAAAGTACTGAGCCAGATCGTCAGCACTGCCAGCAGGGCGCAAACCGCTTCCAGCGTCCAGTCATTTTGCAGGCAAATCCAAAAAGACAGTGCCAGCTCGGTCACCATCAACGGCAATACAATGGCCGTGATTGAACGCTCATGGTGCCCGTGATACTTGAGAAAACGCTCTTCAGTGACAAAATGAAAAGCCGGATATTTTACCAGTTGAATGACCCAGATCAGGCCAACGAGTGCCCACGAAACGGCCAGATATAATTGCTCCATAATACGACAGCGTAAAAACTGAGGGATGCAGCATTCAGCCCGGCGGAAAAGTCGGGGTTCTCCTGCTGTATCCATCATTTGGTAATTACTAATTGACGGCTCACCTTCCGGGAACACTTTGGAAACACCATCACATGGTATCATACATTTTTCCAACCATGAACCGCAATCTGGTGAATCGGATCGGCCAGTTGAATAAGGACCTTGTGGTAAAACGGCCGACCATTTTCATCGAACAGGGAAAGCCGGTAATGGTTTTACGGCCAGTAAGATTGGATTCATTCGGGAGAATGACTGTCGTCGGAGATGGAAAGTTTTTTATTACGTTGTCTGAAAGGGCCGGTCAGTGTTCTTTTCTGTTCAATCGCTCCCCGCAATATTTGCAGAACACGGCGTTGTCGTCGTGGCCTTCGGCAGCACAATACCGGCACACCTGGGTATTCAGTCGCTTTTTGGTTTTAAATAACTCAACGGAAACAATACCCGTTGGGACGGCCAATACAGCGTACCCCAGGATCATGACCACAGCTGAAAGGAATCGACCCAAATCACTCTGTGGGGTGATATCGCCGTAGCCGACGGTAGTGAGGGTGACGATGGCCCAGTAAACGGATTGCGGGATGCTGGAAAAGCCAGACTCTTCGTTGCCGCCTTCTATCAGATACATGACCGACCCAATGATCGTTACCATGAGGACAACGAAGAGCATGAATACGGTGATCTTCGCCCGGCTCGCTTTCAATGCCCGCATCAGTTGGTCGCCCTCGGCAAGGAAATGACCGAGTTTGAAAATCCGGAAAATCCGCATGAGCCTCAGGATGCGAATGACCAGCAAGGACTGTGCTCCGACGATGAAAAAACTGAAATAGGTAGGCAGAATAGCCAGCAAGTCGATAATACCAAAAAAGCTTTTGGCATATTTCACAGGGTTATAGACACAGTATAGTCGAAGGGCATACTCAATGGTGAAAAAAAACGTAAACACCCACTCCAAAATGTATAGCAGTTGGCCATGCCGGTCGTGAAACGAGGGCACTGTTTCCAGCATAACAGCTACGACACTGAGCAAAATGGCGACAAGCAAGGCTATATCGAAGAGCCTGCCCTCCGGGGTATCCGCTTCGAAGATGACTTCGTGGATCTTTTCTTTTAAAGGATGGAATTTTTTGCTGTCGGACATGAATGTATTTTGCGGGGGCTAATTTCGTAAAAAAAATGGGGATAAAGGTTTGTCGGTCTATCGTGTATCCGGGAACCCGGCTTCAGGCCATTTTAAAAACTCTTTTTTTCGTGTAAATACAACAGACCGGGCAATATGCCTTTCTGCAGCAACGTCAATTTCCCGCTCAATATAAGAGCAGGTAATATCTAAAAAAAATGATAATCAATTGACAGGTCGAAGCCGCACACCGGAATGCGTAAAAGAGTGGTCTGCTCCGGGTCGTATTTCATAAACGGATTTCAGTTCATTTCCCGATCAAAAAATAACACATTCGAAATTTCCCTAAGTCCTAAAATTTCCCCAATTTCCCGTTTTTAAGGGTGGGCAAAAAAGCTGTACTCTGCAAAACTTTCCAACCACACCAGCATCATACAATCATTCAATATCATGGCCAACAAAACAACCCTCCAACGAATCAAAGACATCCAGGCCCGGCTTGGCCTCAAAGCCGACGGCATTATCGGCCCGGCCACCCTGACTGCCATTGAAAACCTTATTGGTAAAGAAATGGGGCCCCCTGCGGAACCCATCATGCATACCATGACTATTTCTCACAAAGGGTTGGAACAGATCGTAGAGTTCGAGATCGTTTCCCGGGCATACTACAACCGGTTTCTGAAATCCCCCATCTGGCCGGAAGGAGAGAGCGGTGTGACCATCGGAGTTGGTTACGATCTGGGTTATCAGTCCAAAAGCCAGATCGAGAAAGACTGGCGGGGCCAGATTCCTGATGCCGACCTGGAAGACCTGCTCGCAGTGACTGGCCTTAAAAAACAGGCAGCCCGGGCCAGGATCAATTCGCTTCGGCACATCTCCATCCCGATCGAAGCTGCCCAAAAGGTATTCCTTACTGCTACATTGCCTAACTGGGCAAAAATCACGGCCAAAACCTACCCCGGTGTGGAAAAGCTCCCCGCTGATGCACAAGCCATGCTATTGTCGCTGGTGTTCAACCGCGGGCCAAGTCTCAGCAATAAAAACAGCCGAAAGGAAATGCGGGCCATCAAGCCCCTGGTGGCCCTCGGTGACCGGGCCGGCATCGCTGCGCAAATCCGATCTATGAAACGTATCTGGGAAGGAAGAAGACTGGGTGGCCTGCTCAAACGCCGCGACAAGGAAGCCGAGATGATTGAAAACGCCCGTCCCGACAGCACCCTACCTCCTTCGGAGATCATTTTGGTTTGACAAAAAAGGTACTGACCGAACGGGTGGACGTGCAGGCTGCTGTCTGGTGCTAACCAGTACCTTTGTTTATTTATTCACCTGGCTGGTATTTCCTTTCTGGTCTTGTTTTTCCCGGCAATGTTTTTTCGGGCTGAAAAATCCGTCATTGCCAACGCCATGATAATTTCCCGGTTTATTGATGGGAGAGAAAACACCAACAGACTTCTTACTGACTAACAAACTGTAGCATTCAAAACAGGAATCATGAACTTCGATATTTCAAAATGTAAAACGCCCCTTTTCTTTTTTCTTTCCCTGCTGGCCTGCATCACCTCATATGGCCAGGTCGCCCAACCGCCGGAACCAACGCTGGAAAGCCCCTACAATACCATCCTGGTGCACCTGTATTATCTGCAGCCAGACAGCTATGAGCCTGCCAAAGCTGCCCGTGCATTTCAGGTAGCAGACAGCTTGAAGGCCCGGCGGCTGGCTATTCAGTTGAAACAAATACTGGACGGAAAGGGGCTGTTTATTCATTTGAACCTTCTTCCCCAGGAATCTGACTACCTGGACACTGTAGCCCAAAAACCTTTTTATACACCTTTTAAGCGAGAGCTTCCGCAGGTTTATCTGGAGAAAATAAATGGCAGGTGGTATTATGCAAAGCAAACGGCCGATGCCATTCCCGGTCTGCACCGGAGCCTGTATCCGTTCGGTACCGATTTCCTCGTCAATTTGTTTCCCGAGCGGGCGAAGTCCCAATTTTTGGGACTGGCAACCTGGCAGTGGGTTGGTATGGGCCTGATGTTGCTGACGGCCTGGCTGTTGCAATTTCTCATGTCGAGGCTCTTCCGGCCAGTGGTTCGGCGGTTGGCAAAATCGCGATACAGCTCGCCCCTCGACGATAAAGGTATGTTGTGGAAAGTGGCTCGCCTGGCCAGTTTTGTCGTGTTGGTGTGGCTGCTAAAGTCGGCTTTACCTCTTCTGCAACTGCCCGTCAAGGCCAACAGTTTCCTGATCAGTGGTTTGGAAATAGCGGGCATCGTTATGGCGGTGTGGCTGGGCTTGAGCATCATTGACGTGGTCATGCAGTATGCCTTCCGTTATGCTGCCACGACCGAGCACAAACTGGACGAACAGCTGATCCCGATTCTCCGGCGTATGATGAAAATTTTAGTGGTGATTGGCGGAGTGATCTATATTTTGCAGTTGTTGAACGTCAATGTGACGGCCCTGATCGCCGGTGTTTCCATCGGTGGTTTGGCACTGGCCCTCGCTGCGCAGGATACAGTGAAAAACCTTATCGGTTCGGCGATGATCTTTTTTGACAAGCCTTTTCAGATCGGGGATTGGGTGGTGGCCAGTGGCAACGAAGGCGAGATCGTCGAAGTTGGCTTTCGTTCAACCCGCATCCGGACCGTCGATAGCTCCATTATTACCGTGCCCAACAATCTCGTTGCTACGGACTCCGTCCACAACATGGGGGTTCGTACTTTGCGTGTGTTCCAAACCACACTTGGGGTCACTTATGATACACCTCCCATTTTGCTGAAAAAATTTGTGCAAGGCCTCCGGCAAATCGTCGAGCGGCATCCGCTGACCAAAAAAGATAACTACCTCATCCACTTCAACAACTTTGGCAACAGTTCCCTGCAAATCTATTTCCGGACCCACGTTTTTGTGAACACCCTGGCCGACGATTTCCGGGTCAAGGAAGAACTGGCGTTCGATATCCTGCAGCTGGCTGAGGCGCTGGGCGTCCGTTTTGCCTTCCCAACCCAAACTTTGTTCATCGAAGAAATGCCGGGCAAAGGAAACACCACACCGTTTTATGAAAAAGAGGAAGAAAAGCTGGAAGAAAAGTTAAGGCAGTATTTTGCCGAAAAAGAGGAAAAAAAAGCGGAATAAAATATGCCGGACCACCAATCGGTGGCCCGGCATTATCAGACAGTGGTTAGTTAAATCGGTTGTACTGAATTTTCATTCAGAACGGGAATTTTATCATTTCAAACTGAAAGACCCCATACCTGCGAGGTAACCTTTGTTGTAAATTTCAACAGTGTAGGTTCCTTCCATAAAGGCCAGGTTGGTTGGCTGCCAGTAGAGGCAGGAATTTGCCTCTTCGTTGGTGTAGTCCACTTCTTCGTACTGCGTAAAACGGATTTCTTCGCCGGTCGCTTTATTGGTGATCGTACCAGACCCCATGTCTTCAATGGCCAGAGTTTCACCTAAAGGATTGATGAGGCGGATAAAAAACCTTTCCGTACCGGCAGCGACTACGTTGTTGTCGAGGGTCGTGAAGCAGACCTTTACTTTGTCCACTTGTTTGGCCCGGTTGACAACGGTATTTTTTCCGCTACCTTTTTCTTTCATGCCTTCTACTTTCACTTCTTTCATTTTGATGACAGAAGCGATGTTGACTTTTGCCGTGAGGGCTTTTTTGTCGTTGACAAGCTGGGCTTTGGCTTCGTTGAGCATTTCATTTTCGGCTACTTTACCCTGCAGGTCGGAAGCCAGCATATTCTTTTCTTCGGTGAGGGAAGCATTTTCCCCGGCCAGCATTTCATTGGCAGCTTTCAGTTCGTCAATTTGGGCAATATAACCGCTGACCTGTGTCTTCAGGTTTTCGATCTCTACCCGTGCTTTACTCAGCTGACCTTTGCTGGCGATCAGGCCGGAAATCTTGTTTTTCTGTGCTTCCAGTTCTGCTTTTTGCTGATCGATGATGGCGTTCAGCTCTTCATTGGTCGTCTTCTGCGATTCCAGGTCGGACAGCGCCTGGTTGTACTGAGTCTCCAGTTCGGAGCGAAGATTGTTGGATTCTTCCAGCTCAAAAACAGTCTGTTCCAGTTGATTGGCTTTGGTAATGTTGCTGTAGGCCAGCCAACCGATGACACCCAAAAGGATGACGCCGATAGTTGCTGCTATGGCAATGAAATTCTGTTTGTTGTCCTGTTTTTGATTGGACGAATAAGGCTGATTGGACTGTGGTTGGTTCAAGTTAGATGGATTGTTATTAGTCATGATTGAAAAATTTTATGCGGTTAAAAAATAACGCACCGGTTCGACACCGGAGTTTGGCCCGGGAAATAAGGCGGGCCGGCCTTTTTAGAATTAAACAATGTTTGAGTAATGTTTTCTCCGCATAAATAAATTTAGAAAAGTGCAAGGTAGAAATGTTAGATGTCCTTTTTACCCTGTCCTTTTTTTGTGGTTGTTGCAGATTTCCCGAAAGGGAAACTTTGTAATTATTTCAAGTGAGTGTTTGTCATTCGATAGTTCAAATGTAGCGTTATTTTGAAATGTTCGGTTAGCGGGGATTTTTTTTGTTAATTTTTTCGGTTGTTTGAATACCTGAGCCTCTGCTTCTGCTGTTTTAAGTAATTGGCTATCAGTGTCTTACGTGGAAGCGGCCGATGCCTGCCCCCGTTTGAGTCCCTACTGCGTCATGTAGCGGGATTTGGACGTATGAACCGCAGGGCACGTCACCTGATAGAGCCAGTATTCTTCCTCTTTCACCACCGCCGGAGAAAATATTTTTACCAGTTCAAAAGTAGTTTCCACGGTTGGGGTCGCCGGAATCGGGTAGCTGGTAAGGAGCAGGAATGGTCCTCTCTCTCCACACAACGCTGCTGACGCAGTCTTTATATCGGTTATTTCTTTTGCAAAACGGTCGGCACTCCAGTAAATAAAAGTACCGGATTTATTTTGATTTGGATAAAATACCGGTCGGTTTAAATGAAAGGAAACCGGGGAAGTGGCATAGTCAAAATGTCCTGCCAGAAAAATATCTTGCGGATAATTATTTTTTATAAAAGATGCGGCACGGGAACTTTGGGTAAATGGATATTTTAAATCGAAATAAATGGCGCTCGCTGTAGCTGCGATATGTACCAACAAAATAGCATTGAAAAATAAATGCCCGGTAAATAGTTTTTTAAATGAATATAAAACCGGAACGGAGGTTGGGATTTTTTTTAGTTGGTAAAAAATTGTGTTTTCTTTCATCCATAATGCCATAACGTAAGCCATGAAAAAATGACCGTGGTGCCGCAAAAATCCCGTGTATTTTACCGAAAGAAAAAGAGCAATAGCGAACCACGCTACCAGGAAAAATGCCAGGGCCAGGGAATGTTTGCGAAGCGAAAAAATACACCCTGTCAACAAGAGAACTGCCAATAGCGACTCGGTCGCCGGTAACCACTGCCAGTCAATAAATCCCTGTAAAATATGGGTATTCCAGAAGTGTAGCTCTGTTTTGGGCAGGGGAGCCATGGCGTGCAGGAAAGACGAAAGGGCGTGCTGCCATTCGGGGTTGAGCCAGGTCCATGCCGGCATGAAAGTAGAGTCGGACGGCGGCAACATATCGCAGGTGCTCACTAAAAAACCAGCGCCAAAAATTAGCAGTCCTCCGAGATGTTTTTTATCCAGCCATGCTTTTTTCGGTGCAAATAAAAAGGGTTCAAAAAATAAAACAGTAAATAAGGCACATGCCAATAAAGCCGAAAAAACATTTACCTGTAGCGCTAAAAAAAGCAAACTACAGATCCCCAGCCAATATTTTTTTCTTTTTTTTATCGCGGTGCAAACCAGTAAAAGCAATAAAATACCCAGGATATAATTTCTGGAAAGCGCTGCATATTCATACATAAAAAAATAGCCAAATGTCAGCAGGCATTTCTGCATTTTCGTAAAAGGCGATTTAAATAAAATCAGAAAAATGACGGCTCCGGCCAGCAGCATATGGCAGAGTCTGACCCACAAAAAGGTATCCGTAAAACGGGTAATTAAAAACAGGATAGCATACCAGCCGCTCGGGTGACCCTCGTAGCGGGCTTTGTATAAGAGGTCAAAAAAAGAAGTGCTTTCTCTGGCGATGGCCCAGCATTGCAGTTCGTCCCGCCAGGGTTCATGGAAAAACAGCAGAACGGTGGCCACGGCGATATAGCCAACCATGCACACCGTTTCCAAACGGTTTTCTTTCCGGCCATGAACCAAGCTATATATCCATCCAGCCATTCAACTTTTATTATCAGTTGACCACCAGAATTTTGGCTACGGCTACATCGGGATTGGAGGCATTGCGGCTCGTCGCAAACACGAGGTAAACCCCTGTGTTCACTTTGCGGCCATTATAATCGCGGGCGTTCCAGATAGCCTGGCCGCCATTGGCATCCATTTCATAGACCAACTGACCGGCGATATCGGTGATTTTAACGGTCGCATCCTGCGCCAGACCTTTGATAGCGATCGGACCCTCGTATTCCGGCCGTACCGGATTAGGGAAGACCAGCACGTTGCTTTCGTGAAAATTGCCACCCCGGGTGGCATCGCTCCGGTAGGAGATCAGTCCCTCAGACGTACCGATCCAGGCTTCGCCAGTCTTGTAATTGAAGGTGATGTCGGAAATGCTGTTGCTGAAAAGCGGGCTGTTTTCGCGGGTGAATTTGGCGATTTGTTCGTTGGCTTCCGGCGACATGACGAATATGCCTGTGTTGGTCCCGAACCATTTCCGGTTGGCACCATCTACGCCGATGGTCGTAACGTCCTGATCCTCCAGCAGGTTGGCTCCGAAGCCGTCAACCTCTACAAATGGTCGCGAACCGCGGCAGTCGGGGTTAAAAGGGTCGCATTGAAAAACGACTGCTCCCTGTTTGGTGCCTACCCAGATTGCGCCGTCCAGGTCCGCCTGGATTGAACTGAGATCGTTGGTGGGCAGGACAGAATTATTGCTGTTGATCACCCGGCACTGGTTGTCGCCGGCCACGTCCATATCACCCTCGTTGAAGACGATGATTCCCTGCCCGGCATCGTTCGTGATGAGCCATTTATTGCCAAAATCGTCAATGGCCAGTTTCAGAATGCCATTGCCGGGAGTGCAGGTCAGCTTGAAACGTTGCCAGGTACCGTCGGCTTTGAGTACGCTGAGGGGCTCGGGGGCGCCGTTGTTGCAGACCCACAGGTTGTTGTTGCGGTCGAAAGCAATGCCCGCCACCCTGGTCCGGAAAGAGTCGATGACGCCCAATTGCAGGGTTGAATTATTTTCCTGATAAACGACATAAGACTCGTCGGCGGGGTCGTATTCGACGAGCGCATCGAGGAAGGCTCCGGCGTATATTTTTCCGTTTTGGGGATGAACTTCAATATCCAGGAAGTCGGAAATGCCCGCCAGTGCCGGTTCGTTGAGCAAACTGTATTGTCGCCATTCTCCGTCAATGAGGGAGGAAAAACCTTCTGTCCGGAACAGGGGAGAGCCGGCCAGATCCAGCCCGCCGGTAGCCACCCAAACCTGGTCGTTCGCCACTGCTACGTCGTACACCAGATTGGAGACATAACTGTTTTCGGTGATCGTTTGGCAGGTGCCACCGCCCCCTTCTTCAAACCGGAAAGGCCTCGATACATCGGCAAACCAGATATTTCCGTCTTCATCTTCCACTGCGTAGCGGGGGAAAATATGGCAGTTGTCTGCCGGTTGGCGGGCGTTGTGGTTTTGGTCAAAAATAAAAACCTTGCCTTTGCAGCTGCCCGAAGTTTCGCACCACAATCCTGCAATGAGATGTGCCCCGTCCGCCGACAGGTATTCGATGGGGAAATCTTCTTCGTGCAGGATGAAGGAAGCCTCGTTTCCATCAAACACGTAGAGACTGTCGTTCAGGTCGAAATAGAGTTTGTCGTTGTAAGGAACCATGACACCGGCGCTGTAGTCAATGGGGAAACCATTGGCTCCGCTGATCCACTCCCAGTTGGAGAAGTCGTCAATATTGAGCGAAGTGTTGATCGGGATGGTGTAGAGCCCGTCGGCCATCGAAGCATAAATGTTCCCTTTGTAGGTAACCACCGAGTTTACTTCCAGGGGCGTGCGAATGGTATTGGGGAAAAGCCCGCGCCTGACGTTGAGGGTGGCAATGCCAAAGTTGCCGGCCAGATAGGCAATGCTGTCGTTGGCCATAAACACGTCGTTGATCTTTTTCTCACCAATAATAACTGAACTGATCGGGACGCCCAACAAGGTCATATTCCCTTTGTCGCTGATGAGGTCGATGGCTCCGTCTTCAAAAACGACCATCAGCACCTCGCTGCCCTGGTTGTATTTGACGAGGTTGATGCCCACCCGGCTCAGGCCTTCCACTTTGGTCACTTGCCGCCGGGAGCGCTCTTCCTTGTTGATAATCAACAATGCTTCGGCCGTTGAGTAGATGATCTCCTCCTTGCTTTGGGTTACGTAGAGACCGGCGCTAAAAGGCAGGTGCTGCTTCCACTGTCCAATGGCCAGGTCGGTGCCTGCCTCCTGGGCGGTGGCTTGTTTTACCAAAAAGAAAGACAGGAATGTAAATAGGGCTATTTTTTTCATACGTTTATTTTTTAGGAAACTGGTTTTTCGGATGCCGGGTGGATACTATTTTGGCACAGGGCTTTAACAAGGTGGCAAAAGTATTATTGTTTTGGGGGAAATTTTAAAAAGGAATTGTCTGTGGGCAAACGTTGAGCGCCAGGAGAAGAAAGGCGTACGATTTTCCGACCATAAAAAAAAATAGAACAACCATAAAAAATCTGATTTTCATAGCCTTTCTGCTTCTTTTCTTTAGCCCGGGGAATAACGCTGTTCAACAGCCCTTTTCCGCCGATGTCATTCAATTTACCGAGCCTTCGAATGGCCTCCTCACCGTTCTTACCGATCAGCTTTCCGTGCCAGAAGAAGATGCGGGCTTTACCCTCATTTCACCATAAAACAAAGCGTCCGAAGCAGTAGTTGTGTTTTTTAACTCGGGTCGGGATACCTCAAGCGCAGGGTTTGAAATGCGGCTCTATACCGAAGCAGTCAGGCGCAACGTGGCTTGTCTGTACGTGACCACCGGCAACCGTTTTGAATTTCTTTTTGAGGAAACGGCTTTCCGGCAATTGGATGCCTGTTTACACCGGGCCATTGCTGAAAACGGTTTGCCAGGGTATCGGCTGTTGTTTACGGTGATGGGGAATAAACAGGCCGAACTTATCCTGACGAATAACAAAGGTTTTTGGCCCGATGGCAGCCGTCACCCGCACTCCTGGAGTATTGTGGATAATGGAGAATTGGTGGAATGGTTGCTTGAGTTGGAGTGATGCCGTAGCAGAAAGGCAACTCAATCGGTGCGTTATCACAACAGATAGCTCAACTGCTCCAAAACCTGGGTTTTATACCCCCGGCTCAGTGCAATGGAATGCCCGGCAACCTGTACCACGCTATCGGCCAAATCGAAAGATTCGATTTTAGAAGCATTGACGATGTACCGCCGGTGGGTTTGCAAAAACAGGTCGGCAGGCAGTTTTCCCAGCAACTCTTTCAAGCTCATCCGGACGATGAATTTTTTGTCAGCAGTTACAATGGTGCAATAATGTTTGTCCACTTCCAAAAACAGGATTTCTTCAAACGGGACTTTGACCAACTGCTGGCGTACCTTGATAAAAAAGCAATTCTTGAAAAGGATGTCTTGCGACCAGGTGTTATTTTCATCTTCGCTTTCCGTGTCCGATAAACGGCTCACAGCCAATTCGATGGTCCGCTGTAAATCTGCTTCGCTGAATGGTTTACTGACAAAGGCATATGGACGGATGGCTTTTGCCCGGTTAAAGGTGGTGTCATCTTGCAGCGAGGTGATAAAAATGACGGGTACCGGTTGTTGCCGATTAATTTGTTCGGCAAGTGCGATGCCATCCGTTTGGCCCACAATGTTGATATCCATCAAAATGAGGTCTGGTGCTTGTTGTCCAATTTTTTGCAAGGCGGCTTCTGCATTGTCGGCCACACCAGTGCAGGTATATCCCAATTCCTCTACCAGCATTTCCAGGTTAGCGGCATAGAGCGGTTCATCTTCAACGATAAGAATTTTAAAGTCAGACATTTGCATCAATTTTTTGGAAGTGAAAACTCGAAAGCAGAGCCTTTGCCAACCTCACTAAAAACGGACAGCTCCCCCTTGTTCATCTCCACCAGCTCCTTGCACAAGATCAGCCCCAGGCCGGTCCCCCTCTCTCCTGCCGTGCCTTTGGTATTTTTTCTTTCCAGAGAAAACAGTTTGTCCAAAACGCTTTTTTCGATCCCCGTCCCGGTGTCTTTCACTTTGATTTTCACCTTTCCATTTATCACTTCCGAACTAATGGACACCGTGCCACCATTGGGGGTAAATTTGATGGCATTGCTCATCAGGTTGCGCAAGGTAGTTTGCAGTGCCCGTTCGTCTGCCTGTATTTCTAACCCTGTGGGAATATCTTTTTTCAGGTTCAGGCCCTTGGCCTCAAGCGAACCGGCAAACAAACCCGATACTTCCGAGACGGCCTCGTTGAGCGAGACGGGTTTTGGATGAAAGGGCATTACCCCCCTTTGGAGCAGTGCCCAGTTCAGCAGGTTGTCGAGCAGAGCATCCAGTTGCTGGGTGGTCTGGGCGACCAATTTAGCCAAGCTTTCCACTTTGTCAAACCTTTCTTTTTTCAGGTAAAATTCCATTTGTTGGCCAACGCTTTGCAAAGCCACCATGGGGCTGCGGATGTCATGGGCGATGATACCAAAAAATTTATCCTTGGTTTTGTTCAAATCGACCAACCGTTGGTTCTGCGATTCGATTTCCTTCTTTGATCTGCGCAACCGCAGCGCCAAATAGCCACTCAACAAGAACAGGCCGAGAAAGGTAGCGACCAATGCGATGTACAATTGGTTCCGTTGGGCAAGCAGCGCCGCATTGGCTTCGGCGGCCGCTTTTTCTTTTTCATACAACTCCACATTTTGGCGCACCTGTTCTTCTTTTAGGCGCTGTTGGGCGCTCTCGGAATACCACTGCTCATAATATTGCAAATACTGTTGGTGATGGCCCAACGCCAATTGGAATTCCCCCGCCGATTCGTACAACCTGCTCAACTGAAGGTGGCAGCTTTTCAAACCAGAAGGCGAGTTTATTTTATCGGCACGAGCGAGTGCCGCTTGGGCATAGTGAAATGCAGAATCGGGCTTGCCCCATTGTTCAAAAAGCCTGGAAATGTCGAGCAAGGGTTGTGGTATTTCTGCTATCTGATTGAATGTTTGTTTGATGGAAAGGGACAGGCGATGGTATCTTAGTCCCAATTCATAATCACCTTTTTGGACGGCAATGCCCCCCAGTTTCCCTGCAAGGTCGGCCATCCTCACTGAATCTTTCATGGCTTGGGCCATTTCAAAACCTGAGGCATAATAGGATTCGGCGCTGTTGAGGTGGTTAAGTGCCAATTCTATATCCCCCATGCTTTGGTAGGAGCCGATCAAATTAAGACTGTCATTTCCTTTTAGAAATAGGCGAAGTGCCTCTTCTGCAATTTTTTTTGCCTCAATAAATTCCCCCAATTGTTTATAAGTTTCCCCCATCCTGTAATTTGCAGTGGCTTCAGAATATTCATTATTGATGAGCCTGAAATTATCTTTGGCTTTCCGCAAATATTTCAGGTCTTCATCCATTTTTCCCTGTAAATGATACATATCGGCTATCTCAAGCGAGACCCCACCTTCAAAGTATGGAGCACCCCATTCTTCATATATGTTCAACGCCGTCAAAGAATGGTCAAGTGCCAGATCGAGCCGCCCTATATTTTCATATAATATACCAATGAATTCGTGTACTTGACCAATGTTCATGGCCCCCCTGTCAAGCATTTGTACACTTTCTTTACCAAGGTCGGGATCCATGTCAGGGTTGTTTTCATAAGAATATAAAATATCAAGTGCTTTCCGGAATGTTTGAAAGGCAAGGGTGGTGTCCCCCATGTCCGAGTAACATATGGCCAGTGCCCGGTGTGCATTGCCAAGGTTTTTTTTCGTCGTTTCATTTCCAGCATCCCTAATGGCTTTTTTTAATATTTCCAGCCCCTTTTTATAATCGGCTTTACCATAGACATACCATTCGGCCAAGTTGTAGTCGCACATCAATTTTAAATCTTTCGAACCTATTTCCTCCGCAATGGCCATTGCCTGTTCCATTGAACGGTAAGACCCTTCGTTATCGCCTTCATTGAATTGCTGGATGTTTTTAAAAATCAAAACCTGTCCCACCCCTTTTTTATAGCCTATTTGATTGGAAAGAGTTTCCGCTTCTTCGAGCGCACCGTACTTCTTATCTGCATACCCGCAATAACTGTATGCCCTGGCCAATGCGATCAGCGCATCCGCCTTTTCAATGGATGGCGGGAGGGTATCGAGCATGGGCAACAACTGGTCAACGATCCGCTGTTGTGCAAAAGAAAATGTATAGAGGCAAATCAGGGCAAAAAAGGAAAGGGAGGCACGAAAAAGCATAGTTGTTCATATTTGATGTGCCAAGGTAATAAAAAGGATTTTCCATTCATGCATCGCTCCTTACCATCCGTGTACCAGTCTGTCGCCGTTCATGCTCAAAAGCCAACACAGGGTTGCTATGGTGGATACCTTTGGTCCAACAAAGCAATGGTTTACCAATAAGCTTGGCAAAACATCAAAAACTCATACCGGGACTTTGATGGAAAACGCCAACAACTGCCCATGGGCACCTGGACACCCGTTTGTCCAAAACACCCATAACGGACCATCAAAATGCAATTTTTTATGACCAACAGCCTATCGGTGATAAGATCATTGGTAGGCCATTAAATCCTTTTGCCAAATGAAAATTTTCTTTTTTGTATCTATCCTGTTGTTATCCTGTTCCTTCGGTTTTTCCAGCTCTAATACTGCTGGTTTGACCGAATGCCCAACTCCTGAAAACGTATCTGTCGTTTCGCAATCCACTAATGCCGTCAGCTTTGATTGGGACGATTGTGGATGTGCCTTTACGGAGTATCGTGTCTTCTTTGTGAAAGGAGGGCAGGCCAGTACTGAGTATTCAAGCACCACTTCTAACATTTCATTTACTGGCCTGTCGGCAGGTATGTATCGGTTCTATTTTTATACGGTATGTGAAGGAGGGGTTAGTTCGATCATTATTGATGATATTGTCATAGGATAACGAACTGGTCAATGGTTTTGAACGGTAGCATAAAAAATGCTTTGCTTAAGCGGAGCATTTTTTATTTTTCATTTTAAATCATAAACTTTTTCTATCAACCATTTTTTCAAAACTAATTCTGGTTCATTCATAATTTCAGTTTCTATTTTTTTTATGGCTCTTTCATTTCTATTTAGGTAAATTATTTTTTTTGTCAGCAAAATGAATTTAAGGAAGGCCTTTTTTAAGGTAGGAGTGAGTGATTTGTTCCGGCGGGTAAATTTTTCAAACGACTCCAACTGGACAGACAAAAATTCAAAATAACTTTCGTCCCTGAGCCACAGTTCAAACCAGGAGCGGACGAGCAAAGCTTTGGATTTAAACACATC
>JBFIJS010000016.1:0-16737 GCA_041600595.1 Saprospiraceae bacterium
AAACGTTCTTTGCAATCTTAATCCCAATGTTGTACTTTTGGCTCGAACATACACCCTCGTCATCAACGAGACTGCACAAACATGAAAAAACTCGGCAAGCCCGTACCCGACCTAACTAAACTAAAAGAAATGGCCAAAGCCTGGCAATCTTCTGACTCCCACATTCCCGTGGATTTCTCCAATACGGAAATTGCATTCGCCGACAAATCGGACCAGGAACTCAAAGAAACGGCCTGGTTGTTCAGGATGATGAACAACGCCAGCCTGGTCAACTTTGGCTCCAAACTGGCGATGCTGGCCGTCAAATTGCGGTTGCCGCTGTTTGAAACCATCGTCAAGAAGACTATTTTCCCTCAATTCTGCGGTGGTACAACCCTGCTCGACTCCCAGGAGAGTATCGATCGTCTGTACCAATTTGGTGTACATTCGGTACTGGATTATGGTGCGGAAGGCAAAGAGGAGGAAGCGGATTTTAATTTCACCATGAATGAAAATATCCGGGCCATTGAATTCGCTGCCAACCAGGCCAGCGTACCCGTGATCAGTACCAAAATAACCGGTTTGGCCAGGTTTGCCATCCTCGAAAAAGTCAGCCGCTCGGCGGAATTGAACGAAAAAGAACAGGAGGAATACCAAAATATTCTGAAGCGCATCGACTCCATCTGCCACAACGCCGCTCGCCTGGATGTGGGTGTTTTTATCGATGCCGAAGAAACGTGGATCCAGGAGGCCATTGACCGCATCACCAACCAAATGATGAAGCGCTACAATGGTCAAAAAGCCATTGTTTACAACACTTTCCAACTCTACCGGCACGATCGCCTGGCCTATCTGATGGAGTCTTTTGACCGGTCGAAAAAAGAGGGCTACATGCTGGGAGCCAAGCTGGTACGCGGTGCCTACATGGACAAGGAACGGGACCGGGCCAGGGAAAAAGGCTACCCCTCCCCCATCCAGCCAACTAAAAAAGCAACCGACCACGATTACGATCTGGCCGTGCGCTTTTGCGTTGAGAATTACGATAAAATGGCGTCTTGCTTCGCCACCCACAATGCGGAAAGCACCCGTCTGGCTGCCGAGCTGATCGCCAGTAAAGGCATTGAAAAAGGCCATCCGCATCTGATGTTTTCCCAGCTTTATGGCATGAGTGACTACCTCACTTTCAACCTCGTCCAGGGTGGTTACAATGTGTCTAAATACCTTGTTTACGGACAGGTACGCGATGTTATCCCCTACCTGATCCGCCGTTCTCAGGAAAACTCCTCCGTCACCGGTGACATGAGCCGGGAGTACGGGTTTATTATGCGGGAAATAAAAAGGCGGGGAATCTGATGCCGGGATGACCATTGAAAAACTCCAAAACGACCCGTCTTATTCCCTGCTGCTCATGCTGCCGCACGATGATATTCTGCCTTTTGTAGAAAAACAGTTTTATAGTAAAACGGTCATCATTCGTACTTTTTTAGCCCTGAACGTCTTACTCCTCGCAATGGCCATCGGGCTGGCTGCGTTTGACATTTGGCACGGCCGGCTAACCTTTTGGGATATCCTCAGCTATCTGAGCATCGGTACTTTAATCGTTTTTACGATTATGATTCCCGTCCATGAAGGCTTGCACGGACTGGCTTATAAATTGGTGGGAGCACCAACAATTTCTTTTGGGGTCAACTGGAAAAAGTTCTATTTTTTCGCCGTTGCCGATCGGTTCATTGTTGCCAGAAAGCCCTTTACCTTTATTGCCCTGCTGCCTTTTGCCACCATCAGTCTCCTGGGCCTGGCAACCCTGGCAGTTGGTTCGCTGCCCGTCCGGTGGATAGCCATCGGGGTGTTGCTGATGCATACAACCGCCTGCGCCGGTGATTTTGCCATGCTGAGCTTTTACGAGCAATACCGGCACGCCAGGGAACTATTGACGTATGATGACGTATCACAAAAACGTTCTTACTTTTATGTGAGGGAATGATAATTGCAATATTCGGGAAGCGACCTTGCAGTTGCGCCTTTATCATCCCTCAGCAAACGAGAACAGATAGACCTAATCGCCGGGACCTCACAACGCCCCCCCCGCTTTGTGCCCCGTCGAGTGCGTTTTAGCAGGTTTAGCTGACCCGGGGCAGGAAAAACCCACTTTTCTTATCAAGTATTTTTTGGAAAATATTATCCTGAGCACTGATTCACTACAAGTTCAAGTGAAAAAACAAAGCGACCAAACCATTCAATCTACTGATTTTGAGGCCATTGATAAACATATTGTACATCCCTTTCAAACAGGTCATCTGTCTGCTGGCTATAGCAGCCCTTGTGCCGGCTTGCCAGAAAAAGCCGGCCCCTTCCCCAAAAAATTTGGTTCCGGAACTCGTCTCTGACCCGGCATCGGCTCCCTTTCAAGGCGTTGATCAGTCGCAAATAGAATCCATTCTGGCGGGGATGACCATCGAAGAAAAAATTGGCCAGTTAGTTATTTGGACCCCGGACCTCTCCCTGCCATCCGGACAGAAAACAGCCATCGATTATATCAAAAAAGGAAAAATTGGAGGTTTGCTACCCCGTAAATCGACCGTTGAAGATTACCTGTTCTGGACAGATAGTCTGCAGCGAAACTCTGCCATTCCCCTGTTATTGGGTACCCGAGAGAAAGTAGCCCTGCACAACCAGTTTACCGGCACTGCCCGTTTTCCCAATGCAGTCAGTGTAGCGGCGCTCGACAGTACCAAACTCCAGTCTTTTTTAGAACAGGAATATTTTGCACAATGCAAAGCGCTGGGCATCCAGTTTTCTTTTTTGCCCGACCTGTATCCATTGGCAGCAGGGGCTGCGAACAGCAGTCCTGAGCAGGAGGAGATGGTATCCGAACAGTTGGAAAACCGGCTGACAAGCCTGGCTTCACAAAAGCTCATTGCCTTCGCCGATGGTTTCTCCGATACACACATCGAACTGAATGATTCACTCCGGATTGTCCGTCTGGCAGCATTTTACAAGCTCATTAGTAATGGGCTGCCCGGCCTTTTCCTGCCGGATGAAATTTTTGCCAGCGAGAAGGTTCGCAGCAGTGCTCCGGGTTTTCTCCAAAACTATTTAAGGCGGAAAATGGGCTTCCAGGGGCTGGCCATGGTTCGTCTGCTGGAAAGTGAATCGCCCGAACTCAAGCTCCTGCAAGGGATGGACCTTTTCGTCACACCCGACGTTCCCGGCTTTTTTCAGTACACCTTACGCCTCCTGGATGAAGGTGCTTTGAGCAGGCAAGATCTGGACGACAAAGTGCGCCGGATACTGACGTCCAAAGCATGGGCCCACGGCGGGCGACTGCCGGTCGAACTTTCGGTCATGCCCAGGGATTCTGTTCGTCAGGCGGTAAGATTGGTCTCTTTTAATCCCAAACAGCCCCCGAAACCGGTGCGCCCCTATCTTCCCCGAGCTGCCGGTTTTGCCGAAAAGACAGAAAAAATAGCCCAGTATTTTGAACACCCGGCATGGACCGCTTTTGCGAAAAACCTTTTTGAGAAATCTGTGACCCTGGCCAGCGACCGGAACAAACTGATTCCATTCAGGAACTTATTGGACAAACAGTTCCATATTATTGCCAGCCCCAACAGTCACTTCAAGGATTTCAAAAATTATTTCTCCAAATACGCCGACTACCAACCGATCGATCTGTCCCTCAATCTGGAAGGGCACTACACCCCGGTTTCTGCACAACAATCCGGCCCTGCGGAGGTGTTTGTGGTATTGCTGGACACCTTCGCCTTGTCAGTTAACCGGGACTCTGCATTTATTCACAGTATTAACCAGTTATCACGGAATAGTGAGGTCGTGATGGTCAATTTTGGCGATCCGCAACAATTAGGATTTTTTGCCAAAAACATTACTTTTTTCCAGGTTTATGAAAGAAATCAGTGGACCGAACAACAAGTTGCCCAGGCCTTGTTCGGCGGCAGGGCCGTCAATGGAAAACTGCCCGTAGCCGTCGGTGAATACCTGCCCATTGGAGCCTCAGAGCACATCGCACAGGAGCGGGTCAGTTTCAGTGATCCGGAAAATGCCGGCATTGCCACCGAACGGCTGGTCGGTATAGACGCCATTGCCAACACGGCCATCCAGAAACGGGTTTTTCCCGGCTGCCAGGTGGCGGTGGTAAAAAGTGGTACCGTCGTTTATTCCAAAGCGTTTGGCCACCATACCTACACCCAAGAGCAGCCGGTAACAACAACCAATCTGTATGATATCGCCTCGGTTTCAAAAATTGCGGCTACCACCCTGGCAGTAATGAAATTGCACGAGCAAAACCAGATTGCCCTGAACGGAAAAATCGGCAGTTTTATCGACCTGCAAGCCAACGCGACAGTGGCCTCCATTAAAGTAAAAGATCTGCTCATCCACAATTCTGGTCTGCAGGCTCCCATGCCGATCAGCAGGTTTTACAATTACCGGAGTGTACCGGCCAGCGGCTGTAATGATATTTTTTGTAAATCAGCTAAAGGTGATTTTAAGGTGCAGGTAACGCCATCCTTGTTTTTCCGCTACGACTACCAGGACACGATCTGGCAGCGGGTCAGCCAATTGAGAAAACTACCATCCCGGCAGGGGTTCCGTTACAGCGACGTCAATTTCTACCTGCTGCAAAAAGCCGTCGAGGACATCAGCCGGTATTCGCTGGACGAGTATGTCAGCCATAATTTTTACCGGTCCATTGGTCTGCGTCGTCTGCTTTTCAACCCAGTTGGCAAGTTCCCAAAATCGGAGATTGTACCAACGGAACGGGACCAAATGTGGCGTAAATCTTTAGTCCACGGTTTTGTTCACGACCCCTCGGCCGCACTCATGGGCGGAGTTGGCGGCAATGCCGGCATCTTTGCCAATGCCGAAGACCTGGCCGTACTTTTCCAGGTACTGGCCAACGACGGCGCTTACGGCGGCATCCGGTATTTCGACCCAAAAACGATTCAGACTTTCACCAGTGCCCGGTATGGCAACCACCGCGGGTTGGGCTTCGACAAGCCAAGTCGCCGGAAATATCCGACCTTCTCCCATCGCACACCTTCCTCCACCTTTGGACACAATGGCTTCACCGGCACCTGTGTCTGGGTTGATCCCGAAAATGACCTGGTTTATGTATTCCTCTCCAACCGCATCCATCCTTCTTCGCAAAACAAGAAAATATTTGCAGAAGACGTCAGGCGCCGCATCCATGAAGTCGTGTATGACGCCCTGGATTCCTTTGACCCCGTTTTGCCAAAACTGGGTAATTAGTCATTAAAAGTTTAGGACAAGCGGCATATATTTCGGTCTGGTCGTTTTACAACCAGATGTCGACTCCTCCTTTGAAAAACGAGTTCTCCGGCATCAGGCCCGTTGAGCCGCGATAGTCAATCCTTTTTTTATGAGAAATTACAAATACCTCAGCCCTTTTGCTTTGGTCTTGATAGCTACCCTGTCCTACACCCAGGTTCCGATTCATGGCAGCCTGATCCTGGGTGACACCACCCAACAACATCAATTGACCACCACACAAGGGGATATTTTTACGGGCAGGGTAATTGGGTTTGAGCAGGCATTTATCAAGTTTCTCTACCGAAACAGCACCCTTTCCTTTACACCCGAAGAAGTAAAAATGATCAAAGTGCTCAGCAGCGATCCCGTTTCTCCAGATAATTACAGCGACACGACCAAACAGGCACCTGCCGCAAACCCTTCCCCGCCGGATTCATACGATTACTTTGATTATAAATTTGTGGATACCGATGGAAAAGAATCGGTCGGGCAACTGATCAAAATAAAGGAGGGGAAGGTCATGGTCAAACGAAGAAACCGCGACCTGAACGTCATTGACCTCAAGGATATCCGGGAAATAGTGCTGCTGGGTGACAGCATTACTACTTCACGTTGGTATGATTTGGATGACTTCCACCGCCTTCTGACCAAAAGGGGCGATCGGTTTACCGGACAGGTACTGCATTTGCGTGAAGGTAAACTGACTTTTTTGCTCGTAAACGGATCGGTCATTACCCTGGACGAGGCTGACTTTGTCAGTATTTTACTGGAAGAGAAAGCCCCCCGGGAAAATGCCCTCCCGCCGGAAGAAGTGTACCACCAACAGCGTTTTTTCTTTACGCCTACAGCGCACCTGCTGAAAAAGGGTGTCCGGGAATTTCGCTCTATGCTTTTACACAATACCATCGAAACAGGGGTATCGGATAACGTGACCGTGGGCGCCGGTCTGTTTTCCGTGCTGGTTGGAAACTTAATCAGCGCTAAACTGAAATTTGGGGCCAGTCTGTCCCCGTATGTTCATGTGGCTGCGGGTGGTCAGGTAGGCTATGGATTTACTTTTCTCGACGACTATGATTTTAAAATAGGCCTTTATTATATGGCCCTGGCAGTCGGAACCAGGGATAATTTTATCAATGTATCGCTTGGCAGGGGTAGATCCAATGAAGACCGGGGCGGGACCACCGTTTTTTCGCTGGGCGGCTCCATCAGACTGGGTCAACACTGGCGAGTCTTCGACGAATACATACAATTCCGGGAACCCTACTTTTCCTATTATTACAATGACAACGCTATTTCCAACACATTTGGTTTTTCGTGGTTCAAGGACCAGCACCAAATCGATTTTGGTGTTTTTGTGAGCAATCTGGATGAGGTGGAGGCAGGTTTCCCGATCGTCGCTTATCAGTACAAATTTTAACGCCCGCTTCTTTTCGGGAAAATCAGGGGCCCTCCAACTGCCTGGCCAAAATTTTATGGAATACATCTCCTCCATCACTCTAAACCTTCATATCTTCCCTCCTGATTCGGCAAAACCAATCCCCGAGAGACTTGCCGTACTCAGGAGGATCCAAAAATTCGGATCGGCAGCATCTGCCAACCACCACCGAAACCCGGGAAAACAGCTCGGATAACACCCACTATAAAGATTAACCAGTGAATGTTTGTATTTCACTGGTAGCGGCGGCATTCGTGCCTGCGTGGTCAGGCGATCATTTGCTACCCGGCAGCAAATATCGAATGGCGACCTGTTTAGCAGTTGACTTCGACTTTCCTAAACTGTAAGACATTAACAACCAATGTTTTGTATTACAAAAAATGGATAACTCCGGTTAATCGCAAACAAGTAAAACCTGCATTCGGTCGCCGCACATTCACCGATTACTAACTAAAAGCCAATCGTTCTATGTCCAAATTTTTTACTTCCCTGTTGTTGCTTTTTTCCTGCCACTTCAGCCTGTTAAGCGCTCAAAGTGGCTGTTCTGGATGCCAGGTCAATTTACCCGTTCTTCCAGCCGATACCATCTACCTGGGAACGGCACCGGACGGAGTTGCCGGAGAAATGTATGACGGCGACCTCAGCTTCCGGATGCCCAAAACCACCACGCCAGTCAACAAGATCGACCCCGGGACGCCGGCCGGTTTGAATATTGGAAAAATCACCATCATTGCCCTGCTCAATGTGCCCCCCGGACTGTATTGGGAACCCAGCCAGTTTGAATTTGATCCCGATAATCAGACCGATGGCTGTGTCAAATTTTGCGGTACGCCATTGGTACCCGGCATGTACGAGGTGGAGGTTTTCGTCACAGCGCAAGTCCTTACCGTCAATCAATCCACTTCCTTCACCTTCCCGTTTTACGTAGCTCCCTCCACGAGCACCACCGACGGCTTTGGCATGCAAAACAGCAGCGGTTGTGGGGAAGTCACCGTTAGCTTTGAAAATAACATCCTCAGCAATGGCAACTTCGGGTTCAACTATTTCTGGGATTTTGGCAATGGCGAAACATCCACTGCCGAACATCCCGACGACGTAACCTATTCACTGCCAGGCATGTACGAAGTCAATTATGAGGCAATTATCGACACTGCCGGCTACGAGCTCTCCACCGTACAAATTGTCACCGCCGGCTGCAACGATATTTCCCTCCCCCCTATCTCAAATGCTCCGCCGGAGCTTTACATCAAGATCAAAGACCCCACCGGTAACCAGATTTACCAGTCTCCCATAATCAACAACGCCCCCCTCCCCTCCGCTTTTAATGTCAACCTGCCACTTGGCCCCGGCATCTACACCCTGGAAGTCAGGGACGATGACCTGATCGGTTCCGATCATTGCGGAACGGTAACTTTCAAAAGAAATACAACGGATACATTGAAAGACGGCAGCCTCTCCGTTTTACTGAATATCTTTCACCCGGTGCATACCGTGCAGTCGACAGATACGGTGTATGTTTTTGAAATTCCGGAACCACCCGTTATCAGTCCGGGCGGATTGGTCGAAGTGTGCGACGGGGAAGCAATCGAATTGGTAGCCGACTATCCGGACAATTTACAGTGGTTTAAAGATTCATCGGCGGTCCTGGGGGCCACTGACTCCAGTTTTACAGTTGCTGCCAGTGGTCTTTACCAGGTGGAATACACGACCCCGGAAGGTTGTTCTGCTATTTCTGAGGCGGTCTTTTTTGAGGTGTTGCCTGCCCCTTTCATGCCGGCATTCACCGAAGATGGCAATTGGCTCACCCTCAACGACACCTCCATTTTACCACTGGACTACTCCTTGCAGTGGTTTATAAATGATGTGGCCATTCCCGATGCGATCGAAACTTATTACTGCAATACCACCAGCGGAGTCAACCTCTTTACACTGGCCGTGACGGATAACGAGACTGGTTGTTCCAACGATTTCAGCATTGGCATTGCTTATGATGAAAACGCCGATTGTACCGTTCCGACCGAGGAGATCACAGCGATCCGGAACAGTCTGCAGATTTTTCCCAATCCCGCCGATCAGGCCTTGCAAATTGTTTTCGAAAATGACCTCCTGAAAACAGTCGAAATTTCCATTTCCGATGTCACTGGCCGGCGGCTGTATTTCGCAAAAGAACAGATTAACTTTTCCGGATTATCGCAAACGCTGGACGTCGGCAGTTTTGTCAGTGGTATTTACTTTCTGCAAATCAGCACGGAAAATGACCGGATCGTCAGAAAGTTTGTCAAAAATTGACAGAGCCTGCCCGGCTTTAATGATAGTTTTGCTGCTGAATCAGCAAGCAGGGTGCAACAACTGAGTTATCCTTTATCCAAAATAAAGGAATCCTGCACGCTGCCAACCTGCAGGTAGCAAAACTATCATTTGGGTTCGGGTCGGGCAATAGACCCTGCCGGCCATTTTCGATCAGCTACCGGCCATGCAGCCCGATCGGCGGTTCCTGTTTTCTTATAAAAAACTGCCACCTGCACCCAAAACACGGATAATCAAATACATCAATAAACAACACCCACTATGCACAAAAATTACCTTCTAAAACTCTTCCTCCCGGTCTTCATCTACCTCTCAGGTATATCCGTTTTGGCCCAGGACCGAACCCCGCATCCACCGAGCGCCGACGAGCGTTTGTACGAAATAGCCAATGCCCCCTCCCCTGCCCGACTGGAAGCGGATATCCGCAAGTTGGCGGCGTTTGGCACCCGGCACACTTTATCGGATACCATATCCGCAACGCGCGGGATCGGTGCGGCCCGACGGTGGATTAAGTCAGAATTTGACAACATCTCAGAAAAATGTGGAGGCTGCCTGGAAGTTTCCTTTCAGAAAAATCTAGTGCCTGCAGAAGGCAACCGGCGTATCCCGGAGGACACCTGGGTCGTCAACGTCCTGGCGGTACAGCGCGGCACTACCTATCCTAATCGCTACATCATCATGAGTGGGGATATCGACTCCCGGGTATCTGATCCGCTCGACGGCACCAGCGACTCACCCGGTGCCAACGATAACGCCTCGGGCATGGCAGGAACCATGGAGGCAGCCCGTATTTTAACAAAATACCAATTCCCGGCAAGTATCATTTACGTGGGACTTTCCGGCGAAGAACAAGGCCTGTTTGGTGGAAAACACATGGCCCAGGTAGCCAAATCCGAAGGTTGGGAAATCATCGGCATTCTCAACAACGACATGATTGGCAACATTCATGGCATCGACGGGGTTATCGACAACACAACTTTCCGGGTGTTTTCGGAAGCCAACCCCCCGGATTTGGATGAACGTTCCCGCATCTGGCAACGCTTTTATGGCGGCGAAGTCGATGGCCCCTCCCGGCAATTGGCTCGTTATGTTGACCGGCTCACCGATCAATACTGTACCAATTTAGATGCGATTATGATCTATCGGCTCGACCGCTTTGGGCGTGGTGGCCACCACCGGCCGTTCAATGATGAGGGCTTCGCCGGGGTTCGTATTATGGAAACCCACGAAAATTACAACCGCCAACACCAGGATCTGCGAACGGAGGATGGCATTGATTATGGCGATGTGGCCGATTGGGTCGATTTTAATTATTGTGCAAAATTGACGGGCGTCAATGCCATAACCCTCGCCGCACTGGCCTGGGCACCCCCGGCTCCCGGGAATGTTATGATTGGCGGTGCCGTGGAGCCTTCTACCAGGTTGCAGTGGGACCAGATAACCGATAATGAGGACATCCTGGGATATAAAATATACTGGCGGGATACGACTTCCCCCCAGTGGCAATATTCCCGCTTTGTCGGCAATGTGAATAATTTCACCCTGGAGAATATCGTCGTGGACAATTACTTATTCGGAGTAGCGACCGTTGGAAAAAACGGGAACGAAAGCCTGGTCGTTTTTCCTACCAGCCTCAGTCCCAGAGGATTGCGGTAAAAGAACAAAACACAGGGTGTGAACAGAGCTGCACAAACGGCTCAATTTTCAGATTTTATTTTTTGCAAAATTCAGTTGAGATGGTTGAGCGGTCAGTCTTCAACCATCTCAACCACAGGTCAGGTCTGGCATAAAACTCATCCACGGGGCCCATTTATTTTTTAAAACACAAAACAATACTGTAAATGAAAAAGAAGGGAGCCCGGGATACTCCAAACGGCTTTTTTAGTCAACCTGGGCATTGATAAAATTCACTACCTTCCGAACTGTTTTCTTTCTGATCTCTTTTTCCAATTCCCGGTCAACCTGGAATAAAACATACTGAAATTTAAAGCTGATACTATCTTTTTTAATTTCTACTATTTTTAAATTATAACTACGTTCAACAATATTATCGGCATAATCGGAAACGGATTGGATTAAGTCTTCCTCCAGGCTCTCCACCGTTTTTATATATTTTTGATCGACCTCAAATTCCACGCTGACTTTCCGCAATTGGCGCTTCGTATAATTAATCGTTTCACTGGAAAAGACTTTATTATTTGGAATAAAAATGATGTCATCGTCCTCGTTTAACAGTTCGACCCGGGTAAAGTGCAAATCCAGTATCCTCCCCTTGTGGCCGGCTATATTAACATAATCACCGATGCTGAAATCATTGGAAAAACTCATGATAACACCACTGATCACTTCCGAGATGTAATCCTTGGAAATGATGGCAATCGCCGCCGCCACGATGCTTAAACTGGTAAAAAGTGTTTTGTAGTCGATGCCGAAGATCCCGAGCAGGGTCAGCACCACCGCCCCGGCCAATATAAGATAGTAAACGTTCTCCAGCCCGGCCAGTACGTTGTCCGTCCGGTTAATATCAATTTTGTTGCGACGGCGGTAGCCCCACGATAAGATGTTGACAACCAGACTACTGGACAGGGCAAAAACAAAAAAACTATCCATCACCAGGAGAAATTCCCAATTGTGCTTAGAGTCACTTACCCATTCGGTCAAATATGGTTTGGAAAATACCAGACCGGCCAACAGGATGGATTTTACAATAAAAGCAGTCCAATTCATATTTTAATCTTATTTTCCATTGTTTTTTCTTTGGTTCCGTACCACCTCAAAAAACAGGTCCGCAAGCAAGCGGTAATATTACAATGGTTTCCGGGAATAAAACAAGCCGGGACAATCGACGATATGATTGCTGGAACGTCAAGCTGAAGTTGTTTTTTCTCAACCATCTCAACCCATTATTAAAAAAAGTACTTTTGCCCGAACAAAAAAAAACAAACATCTATGAAAATAATTATCACCTTTTCTTTGCTCATCCTAAACGCAGTAATGATGCAGGCACAAAATGAAAACGCACCGAAAAAAGCCGAATTACCTTATTACGAAATTCCGGAATCCCCGGAAAAATTCACCAATGTCAATGTGGCTGCCAGGATGATCGACGGGTTGGGTTTCCGGTATTATTGGGCGACGGAGGGCTTGCGACCGGAAGACCTGGACTATAAACCGAGCGAGGACGCCAGGGACACCCGGCATACCCTGGAGCATATTTATGGCTTGTCCAACACCATTGTAAATGCCTCAAAGATGCAGGCCAACGATGGCTCTCCTGATATGGAAATTCCTTTTGCTGACATGCGAAAAAATACCCTGGAAAATTTTAAAACGGCCAGCGATATTTTAAAAGCAAGCAAAAAAAAGGATTTAAAGAAAATGAAAATCATCTTCAAACGCGGGGATAGCATTTCCGAATATCCTTACTGGAATATGATCAACGGCCCAATTGCCGATGCCATCTGGCACTGCGGACAGGTGGTTAGTTTCCGGCGGGCATCCGGCAATCCTTTTAATGGAAAAGTCAGCCTGTTCACCGGTAAGCTGCGGGAATAAAAACAGCGTTTTTTTCGTCTTTTTCTTTTTGTAAAATCATTGTGTCATTTCCTGTTTATTGCTTTGCATATTTTTTCAAAATAAATGCCGCCAGGTTAGTCGCCACGATCTCGTTGCCCAATTTTGCATAGTGGAAGTTCAGGTAAAAATCATCATTTTTATTAGTTGCAAAAGCCCCGGCAAAGGCCGTTTTCGTATCCAATAATTCAACCTTGCCGGCGATGGTTTGCAATAGCTCATCGTAAGGTATAGTATTATATTTTCGAAAATATCCGAGCCCCCAAATATGGGGCAGGTGAACAACCAGTAAGTCTTGTCCCGCATAGCTTATTTCTTGTTCCATTTTTTCCAGTATTTTAATGGCCACCTCTGCCGGCTCCTCTCCCAACGGGTAAACAGCGGTGCGTGTACCGTAGGGATGCCGCAGTGTCAATGATCGGTCGGGTTGGATATGCTCCCGCAGGAAAGCAATAAATTTACTTTTAAAAAAGAAAGAAGAGCGATAATCTGCGGGGCGATAAAAGTATTCATATGTAGCCAACTCCCATTTTTCGAAATTGGCGAGCACGGCGAGCAGGCTGTCCGGTGCCACGGTCGGCCGGTTGATTAACTGCAGGGAATCGCCGCTGAGTACGTACCTTGGCTTGGATAAAACAATGCTGGCATGGGGCGTATAAATGGGCCGTATCAGATTAACATTGCGGCGCACATTTTCCATTTGCAGGCCAAAAATCACCAGGTCGGGCCAGAACGATTTTCCTGATATTTCCCAGCGCCAAAAAGCCTGATCCATTCCAAAACCACTTACTCCCAGATTGATCACTTGTGCCGGAAATCCATGGCTGTTTAATTGTTGCTCTAATAGAAAAGCCCAGGTGTCTTCATAAATAACCTCATCGCCATGCGTAAATGAATCCCCGATTAAAACAATACGAAAGGTATCTTTATTTGGGAGAGTGTCGAAAACTATCTCCTGATCGGCTACCCTTGCGCCCTGCGAATTATACCGGTAAAAACCATCCTCCGATCCGCTTTTCGGAACAACAGACCAACCCAAAACCGGATCGTATTTCATTCGACCGGCGCTATTTTCCTGCAGCAATTTCTCCAGATTTTGCCGGGTGGATTCTAAGGGGAGCTGATAGGGGCGCAAGGTTCTTTTACCGATCATAAAATTACCATCGACATCAAAATCGCCGAGCAAACGCACTGCCAGTTCGCCAGTGGCTAACAATATAATTAGCGAAAAAAAAGGAAGAAAAATCGATTTTTTCAATGGCCGAGGTTTTGGATGTTTATTCCCGGTTATTTTTTTGGTTCCTGACTTTAATCCACCTCTTCTCCGGTTGACGCCTGCCAAAGCTCATACCATTCCTGATGTGTCAGTTCAATATTTATGGCTTGCAAGGCCGATTTTATCCGGGCAATTTTTGAGGTTCCCAACACCGGGACAATACCCGCCGGGTGCTTTAAAATAAAAGCCAGTAATATTTGATCCATTTTTGCCTGGTGCCTGTCGGCTAATTTCCGGACAGCTTTCTGGATGCGCAGTATTTTCGGGTCATCCGTTTTTCCAAAAACACTGCCCCCACCCAGCGGTGACCAGGCCGTCGGAGCAATGCCATGTTGCCAGCACTTATCCAAAGTGCCGTCGGTAAAAGCATCCAGTTTTAGCAGGGATATTTCCACCTGGTTATTGACGAGGCAGGTAAAAGCGGACAACATATCCATTTGCGAAGCGGTAAAATTGGACACCCCAAAATGCCGGACCATCCCTTTTTCTGCCAGATGATTAAAAGCCGATGCAATTTCATGTGGATCCATTAAATAATCAGGCCGATGCACGAGGAGCAGATCCAGATAATCGGTGCCCAGCTCCCGCAGGGAATTTTCGGCGGAAAAAATAATATGAGATTTGGTGGAATTATAGGATTTGACAGTGTGTTGCGGCCGTTCCGGGCAAACCAACTGGATGCCACATTTCGTCGTGAGCCGGATTTTTTTTCGCAGATCGGGCCGCCTGCGCAATACTTTCCCAAAATTGGCTTCTTCCGTATAATGCCCGTAAATATCCGCGTGATCAAAATCATTCAATCCGAGATCAATACATTCATCTATAAATTTCTCCAGCGCAGGAGTCTCCATTTTTTCACCCCAAACACCCAGGCGCATTGTACCGATGATGAGAGGGGAAAACTGGACAGGTAATTCTTTGTTAGTCATATTTAAAAGATTTGTGGGACAAAGGTTAAAAAACGGGCATCAACTTTCCAAGCCGGGTTATGCCGGAAAAAGGTGTACCCGTAAAGGGCCGGGGGTGCTTTTCGATTTTACCAGAATCCAAAAGCTTACCCACCCCGTCAGATTGAATCTATTTTCTACATTTGCTGAAAATCACCAATTCATGACCGAAATCTCAAGAGACATCCAAAAAGCAGTGGCTTCCGAAGCTGACATTATCGTTATTGGCGGAGGAGCTACCGGCTTGGGTTGTGCCGTGGATGCCGCCAGCCGCGGTTATAAAACCGTTTTAATCGAGAAAGATGACTTCGGTCGTGGCACTTCCAGTAAAAGCACTAAACTCGTGCACGGTGGCGTTCGCTACCTCGAACAAGGCAATGTTTTTCTGGTGCAGGAAGCCTTGCTGGAACGGGGCCGTCTGCTCAAAAACGCTCCGCATCTCGTACACGACCTCTCTTTTATCATTCCTAACTATTCGGCGATTCTTGGCCCGTACTACCTGGCGGGGTTAAAAGCCTATGATATTTTGGCCGGCCGCAAAAGTTTTGGTCCTTCCCGCTGGATGTCCAAACAAGATGTTATACAGGCGCTGCCAAATATTAATAAAAAAGGGTTGAAAAATGGTGTGTTGTACCACGATGGACAATTCGATGACGCAAGGCTGCTCATCAGTTTGTTGCGCACGTTTCACCAACACAACGGCATGGCTTTAAATTATGTCAAAGCCATTAATTTTATAAAAAATAAAAATGACCAGATCATTGGTGTGCTTTGCCGCGATAAAGAAACCAAAGAGCACTATGAAATAATGGGGAAAGTGGTCGTCAATGCCACCGGTGTTTATACCGAGCGGGTGCAATTAATGGACGATAAAAATATTGATATCAGCGTTAGTCCAAGTCAGGGTTCTCATATTGTAGTAGAGGAAAAATTTCTGGGAAAAAACAACGCCATTATGATCCCGAAAACCCCCGACGGCCGGGTGCTTTTCGCTATTCCCTGGCACGGAAAAACATTAATCGGAACTACGGATACTTTTACCAAAAAAATTACCAACAATCCGAAAGTCAACCCCGAGGAAATTGATTTTATGCTCGAAACGGCCGGCCGGTATATGGCTGAAAAACCAACCCGCAGCGATATTTTAAGCACCTTCGCCGGTATTCGTCCGCTGGTAAGTAAAGGTAAAATACTGGATACAAAATCTATTTCCCGCAGCCACGGTATTTCCGTGTCCGACTCCGGGCTGATCAGTATAACCGGCGGAAAGTGGACGACCTACCGGAAAATGGCCGAGGACACCATTGACAAAGCTATTTTGCGCAGCGAATTAAAATTTAATAAATGCCAGACCAAAGAACTGGTCTTGGATGGAGGAGACAATATCCCGGATAATATTCCGGAATATTTACAGGTATATGGCAGTAATTTTTCCGACCTGGAAACTTTGGAAAAAGAAAACCCCGCACTACGGGAAAAGCTGCACCCCAATTTGCCGTACACTGCCGGCCAGGTGGTGTATGCCTGCCGGTTTGAAATGGCTCTGACCGTGGAAGATGTTTTGTCAAGGCGTCTCCGGGCAACTTTCCTTGATGCCCGGGCAGCCATTGAGTCGGCAGAAAAAGTCGCGGCTATTATGAAAAGTGTTTTGAAAAAAAGCGACTTGTGGGAAAAGAAAGAAATACTGGGTTTTAAAAAAATTGCCAACAGCTATCTGGCCCGTTAAATACTTCCGACGTTGAATATATTTTTCTGATTTCCCCAACTTTGCCCCGCAAAAATACCGGTATTTTTTAATGCCTTTTTTTATTTAAAAATCAACATGATTTAATGCAGTGTAACAAAAGTTTCTTTAAAATTTAACTGATTCATGTGGGCCGGAAATTTCACCTTATCATTGAGGCAGCCAACTGCTCGGCCCAACGGGATTT
>JBFIJS010000017.1:0-16480 GCA_041600595.1 Saprospiraceae bacterium
AAGGTACATGCCTGGCCAGGGCCTGGTAGCGGTTGGTTAATTCCGCCAGTTTTTCGGGTGTCTCTTCAAAACTGGGGTTAAAAAAACAAATGCCGCCCACGTGGTAATCCGTTATCCAGCGGTCAACTGCGGCGATATTTCCCTCACTCCAGTCGGCCTGCGAGCGCACCCAAACCAATTGGCCCAAACGCTCGTCGGGTGTCATTTTTTGATAAATGCTATCGACCCAGGCCTGCTCCCGGGCAATCTCTTTCCATTGGATGCTGGGCCGGTTTTCCTGGCGGGTGAAGGTGGTGGCTGACACCAGGGCCAGGCAAAAAAGGATGACGATGATGGATAAAAATTTTTTCAATGAAAATGATATGTCGTTTGTCAGAAAAATATTTACAAAATGCGGTGCACGGTTACAAGTTCACTGCGAGGGGTAGCCTCTTTTTCACCGCTATTCCTGTTAGATGGCATCAATGCTAAAACCATTGATTACCAGCAACCATTGTATGGATAGTCCCAAATCTACGTAAAAATGAAGATGCCATCACCATATCCTGGCTTCCCTCAAATAATTACGCACATAATCAGCGATCCCTTCTTCCAGGCTGTAAAATGATTTTCGGTATCCCGCCGCCCTCAACTTGTCCATATCGGCTTCGGTAAAATATTGATAAGTATCGCGGATGTCCGCCGGGGTATCTACAAAAGAAATGGCAGGCTCTGCATCCATGGCCTTAAACGTATTGTTTGCCAGATCCAGAAAGGTTCTGGCGACGCCGGTGCCCACATTATACAACCCGCTTTTTACTGGATTTTTGTAAAAAAAATAGCACACCTCCACCACGTCTTTTACATAAATAAAATCACGGAGCTGGTGACCATCCTGATAATCAGGTCGGTGTGAACGGAACAACTTCATGCGGCCTGTTTTACGAATCTGTTGTACGGTGTGGAAAATAACCGATGCCATGCGACCTTTATGGTATTCGTTGGGACCATAAACATTGAAAAACTTTAGCCCGATCCAGTAGGGTATGCTGCCCGATGGCCGGGTTGATGCAGCCGTACCCGGAAGCTGCCTATCCTGCGACAGCAGCCATTTGTCGAACTCATTTTTGCTGACCCCGTACGCATTGAGCGGCTTCAACCGATCAACGATCTGGTGGCTGTCCCGGTAGCCATTTTCCCCAAGGCCATAGGTAGCCGCACTGGAAGCATAGACCATTGGAATGTTGTTGGCCGCCGCTATCTGCCAGATTTTTTTTGAATAGTGCAGGTTGAGTTCATCAAAAATCGATGTGTCTGTCTCCGTGGTATCAGTCCGGGCACCGAGGTGGAAAACGAAATCGATCTGGCCGGCATGCTCCTCAAACCAGGCGGGAAATTCCGTACGCTCTATTTTAACGTGATAGCGTTTTTTTGCGAGGTTTTTATTTTTTTCGGGAAAGGAAAAATCATCCACCAACACCAAATCAGTGTGTCCTTCATTATTCAGTTTTCTGATTAAACAACTTCCGATAAAACCCACCGCTCCCGTTACTACGATCATAAAATCTATTCCTTACAGGTTAAACATTTTCTACAAATACAAACCGGGACAGGCCTTCTTTTCCATCAGCTCAACAGCAAACTCTTCAGAATGCACCTGCGAAAGTCCGGCTGTCGACGGCCTGGCCAGCCTGGAGGTTCAATAGGCGATCTTCAGCGTTTGTCCGTCCACATTTACTCCGTTCGATAGCGTAATGGCAATCTTTTCTTTTTCCGATTGGCCGACGGTCTCTCCATCTTTCAATTCAACATCTCCCAGCACTGTGTAATGGGCAGTATAATAGAGAAAATCCAGCGCCTCTTCCATCGTCTTTTGGGAGTCAATGATCTCCAGCTCCTTCAGCCCGAATTTTTTCAAGCCGTAGGTATAAACCGAGCGGCCTTCGTCACTTTCCTTCATGCCAAAATACGCCCACAGATAAAGCGGCAGGGTTTCGTTATCCATTTTGCCCGCCTCTGCCAGGTAAAATTCTTTGGAAAGCACCAGCGCCTGATCGCCCAGATAGACGCCCATCGAATTGGTGTGTTGCAGAATGATGGCGGTTATTTTCGTAAACTGCCGGTAGAGATCGAGCGGCGACTCTTCACCGACTACCGCAATGACAATGTGAGATTCATTTTTCAGGGCCTGGCGGGCATCTTTCCACAAATAGGAATATTCCACAGCCGTACTCAGGTCTTCTCCCGGAACCGGAGCCGGGATAAACCCTATTAAAAACGTTGCTCCGTCCACGGCAAAAGAAATGGTTTGGTCGTTGCCGTCAATATCTTCCGGGCTTATGTCCCAGTTGGTCAGAATGCCTTTTTCAATACCGGGGTAATCCATGAGTTCCATCTTGTTCATCAAAACCATTCCCATGACGGTCGTGGTATTTTCAGTGATTTCGGGAACCTGCGCAGCTGATTTGGAAATAAAAAAGAAGAGAAAGGAAAAAAGAATGAATTGAGTTTTCATGAAGTTAGAGTTGATTGTAAAATGATGTATTGGGAAAACAGTGGGCTACTTTACTGGCTGAATACTACTCCCACTGTCGGCGGGAATTTAAGACATAAAATAAGCCACGGCCAAATCGTACCCTTTCAAGCCCAACCCAATAATGCTGCCAACGCAATTAGCAGCCGTGTAGGACTTGTGCCGGAAAGTTTCCCTCGACAATGTATTGGAAATGTGTACCTCCACAACGGGCGTTTCTATTGCCGCCACCGCATCGGCCAGAGCGATCGAGGTGTGGGTGTAAGCTCCGGGGTTGAGAACAATGCCGTTGTAGGTAAACCCGGCCTCATGCAATTTGTCGATCAACTCACCTTCGTGGTTGCTTTGAAAATAGTGCATGGTGATGTCGGGAAATTCCATTTGCAACTTCTCAAAATAATCCTCAAAAGACTGTCGCCCGTAAATCTCCGGTTCCCGCTTGCCAAGCAGATTGAGGTTTGGGCCATTGATGATCAATAATTTCATAATGCAGAATGCAGAATGAAAAATGCAGAATGAAATTAGTTTTCCATTCTGCATTTTTCACTTTGTGAACCAGCTTTAATTTGCCATTTCCGACATGAATTTCAGGCGTACCAACTGGATCTCTTCCATTTCGTAATCTTCGTCTTTCAACTCCCGGTAAGCTACTTCGGGGTCGTCGGTTTCCGCCTCCATGAAGTAGTCGTACAACTCCTCGATAATCGCTTCGTCCATGGTATCTTCCAGGTAATAGTCGATGTTCACCTTGGTACCGGAAGACACAATGGCATCGAGCTCTTCCATCAATTCGTAATCCTTGATATTATTTTGACGGGCAATTTCCGGCAACGGCAACTTTTTATCTATCGCCTGAATAATGGCCACTTTCATCTTTGATTTATTGGCCACCTGCTTGATAACCACGTCGGTTGGGCGCTCAATTTCGTGGGCTTCCACGTACTCCTGTATCAACTCGATAAACGGACGGCCATAGCGCTGGGCTTTGCCGCTGCTGACCCCCTGTATCTTGGTCATATCCTCCATCGAAATAGGATATTGGGTGGCCATGTCCTCGAGTGAGGGATCCTGGAAAATGACAAAAGGAGGTACATTTTTCTTTTTGGCAACTTGCCGGCGCAGGTCTTTCAACATCTTGACCAGCACTTCATCCAGAACGGCCGATTTGCCGGCGGCAGCATCAAAATCAGGAGCCTGATTATCAAAATCGTGGTTGATCGGAATTTCGAAATCGTATGGTTTTTTGAGAAACGCCTCGCCGAGATCCGTCATTTTCAGCACGCCGTAGGTTTCAATATCCTTGCGGATCAGTTCATTGATCATCGCATGGCGGAAAACGGAATGCCAGAAGATATCGTCTTTGTCTTTGCCCACACCGAACAACGGCCGCTTGTCAAAACGATAGTCTTTCATTTCCTTGGTCGATTTACCAGTGATAAAATCTACCAGGGTTTTGATTTTATAATTCTCTTCCAACGCCTTGACACCCTGCAATGCCTGGGTGACTTCTTTGGTCACATTGACTTTGTCTTTGGGATTTTTACAATTATCACACATGCAATTGCATTCCTCCTCTTTAAACTCTTCACCAAAATAGAACAGCAAAAAGCGTCGGCGACAGCCGGTAGTTTCCACATAAGCCATCACTTCCTGCATCAACTGGGAGCTCATTTCCCGCTCGGCCACCGGTTTATCGCGCAGGAATTTTTCCAGTTTGGCCATGTCTTTATAGGAAAAGAAAGAAACGCAACGCCCCTCGAGACCATCCCGGCCAGCCCGGCCAGTCTCCTGGTAATAATTCTCAATGCTTTTGGGCATGTTGTAATGAATCACGAACCGAACGTCCGGCTTGTCGATACCCATGCCAAAGGCAATGGTTGCCACGATAACGTCAATATCTTCCATCAAAAAAGCATCCTGCGTACCGGAGCGGGTCTTGGCATCGAGGCCCGCATGATAGGGAGCTGCTTTGATGCCGTTCACATTGAGTACCTGAGCTATTTCTTCTGTCGATTTCCGGGCCTGCACATAAATGATCCCCGATTGCCCCGGCATCGTCTTGATGATCTGGACAATCTGCTTCATGGTTGCCTCTTTTTTGCCCTTGGCACGCACCTCGTAGAACAGGTTGTCCCGGTTGAAAGAGGAAACAAAGGTATTGACCTCGTCCATACGGAGGTTTTTCACGATGTCGGATTGCACTTTTGGGGTAGCCGTCGCCGTCAGAGCGATGATCGGAATATCGGGATTGATGCCGTCGATCATTTCGCGGATGCGCCGGTATTCCGGGCGGAAATCGTGTCCCCATTCGGAAATACAGTGGGCTTCGTCGACCGCAACGAAAGAGATATTGGCATTTTTGAAAAACTCAATATTTTCTTCTTTGGTCAATGTTTCCGGGGCTACGTAGAGCATTTTGGTATTGCCACCAACGATATCGGACTTCACCTCTTTCATCTGCAACCGGGTAAGGGAAGAATTGAGGAAGTGCGCCACATCGTCGTTCTGGCCGTAGCCACGAATACTATCTACCTGATTTTTCATCAGGGCTATCAGGGGGGAAATGATCAGGGCCGTGCCTTCTTTCATCAAAGCCGGCAATTGATAACACAGTGATTTGCCACCGCCGGTCGGCATGATGACAAAGGTGTCTTTACCATCCAGTACACTTTGGACTATTTTTTCCTGGTTGCCTTTAAATTTGTCAAAACCGAAATATTTTCGAAGATTTTCATGGAGGTCATTCTTCGCCATTGTTTTTTCCGCTACCATCATTTTCGCTGGTGTTTAATTGATTTTGTTCTTTTTAAATGGATTGGCTTAAAGGGTAGGTTCAGGGCCTTCAGGTTTTGGATTTTTGATTGTTAAATGTAGGTATTTTTACTGTTTCCAAAAAATAGTTGGGGAAAAGATTTCAGGGCCAATTACAGATCCTGCAATTGCCTGTTTCATATTCTTTAATCAGCTTTTGTCCTTTGTCTTTTGAGAGTATCGAGTAAGTACTTAGAGATGTCTTATTTGATAAATAATAAAATACGATTTTTTAAAAAGCAGCCAAAGATAACTATTGAACCCAGAATTTCCAAATTATATTTTGCCATCACGGATAATTGTTTTTTAGAAACAAATAATGTTTTATTTTCCAGCCAAAGACCTTGACCACATTCCCCGATTTCCTTTTTTCGTAAAATAATATTTCAGCTCCGGACATACCAGCTGCGTCACTTTTTGCCGACAACTTAAACAGAAACCCGAAAACAGGGCCGCCAACCCTGAAATGAATTGCCCTATCCGGTGAATGGATGCCTGAAAGTTGGATGCGGCCAATTACCTTTGCCGCTATGCAAGCAAACCTCCAACAAGCAAAGATTTCGGCTACGGCCCTCCGCACCCTCGATATAGAAATTGAGGCGCTGCAAAGTTTGCGCAGCAGCATCGGCGAAAAATTTTGCCAGGTCGTCGAAACCATCCACCACTCACCGGGCCGGGTGGTGGTGACGGGTATTGGTAAAAGTGCCATTGTGGCACAAAAAATCGTGGCGACGCTCAACTCCACCGGCACACCGGCCTTGTTTATGCACGCTGCCGATGCCATTCACGGCGACCTCGGCATGATCCAGGCCGACGACATACTGCTTTGCCTGAGCAAAAGCGGCTCGACGGCCGAAATAAAAGTGCTGGTACCTTTGGTGAAAAGCAGGGGCATTCCCGTTGTTGCTATGGTCGCCAATACCGACAGCTGGCTGGCAGTTCATGCCGATCACCTGCTGCACACCCCCATCACACAGGAAGCGGATCCCAACGACCTCGCCCCTACTGCCAGCACGACGGCCCAGATGGCTTTGGGCGACGCCCTGGCCATGTCGCTACTGGCCCTGCGCGGCTTTCAGCCCGGCGATTTCGCCCGGTTTCATCCCGGCGGCATACTGGGCAAACAACTCTACCTCCGGGTTGCCGATCTCTATCCGCAAAATGAGCGCCCCGCCGTTTTCATCGACACGGATATCCGCCATACCATCCTCGAAATCACGGGCAAACGACTGGGCTGTACGGCTGTCGTCACTAAAAACAATCCGCCGGAAATCGTCGGCATTATCACGGACGGCGATTTGCGCCGGCATCTTGAACAGCAAGGCGAAAAAGGAATTTTCCATTTAACCGCCGAAAATATCATGACCCAAAACCCAAAAACCATCAATGCTGACGCACTCGCCGTAAAAGCTTTGGAAATAATGCGGGCCCACAGCATTACCCAGTTGATTGTATTGAAAAATGGGAAATACGCGGGGATCGTCCATTTGCATGACTTGATCCGTGAGGGACTTCTTTAATGAAGAGTAAACAGTTTTCAGTAGGCAGTAGGCAGTTTGAGCGCAGCGAAATCCCGAATTCACTTCGGGAGGGCAGTTTTATAACAATTTACAAACCCAATCTTTATGCTTTTTCCGGGTGTCGATTGTCTAACATCAATTTATAAAGAAAAATGAAAAATATTTTTTCCGCTTCTTTTGCAGGGCTAATCAGATGCTGTCGGTTTTTATATTTTATTTGCTATTTCGCCTTCTTTTTTCTTTTTTTCTCCTGCAAAAAAGAAACACATCCCATTCAGTTCACCCCGGCTTTTTACCACTGGCAAACCAACCTTCACCTCACCACACCGGAACGGCAATTAATTGATTCTTTAGCGGTCAAAAAAATCTACGCCAAGTTTTTTGATATTGATATTAATGAAAAAAATGAACCGGCACCGCAGGCGGTGATCGATATAGATTGGACATTATTAAATGATCTCGATATAATTCCTGCTGTATTTATTACCAATCGTACCTTTAAAAATATTTCGCCAAAAAATATTGAAAAATTAGCTGATAATATTTTTATAAAAATAAATGAGTTGTACGGCCATCCACCGTCTGCCGTCCAGCGCCTGCCGTCAGAATTTCAATTCGACTGCGACTGGACAAACTCCACCCGGGAAAATTATTTTTACTTTTTAAACTATTTCAAAACACTCACCGCCCAACCGTCCAGCGTAGCGGCCACCATCCGCCTACATCAATTAAAATACCCCAACCAAACGGGCGTACCCCCTGTAGATAAAGGCATGCTCATGTTTTACAATATGGGTGACCTGGAAAATTGGGAAACCGACAACTCTATTCTGGATCTAAAGATTGCCGAGAGCTACCTACCTCCCATACACCGATCACCATTCACCACTCACCATTACCCATTACCATTGGACCTGGCGTTACCAATTTTCAAATGGGGTGTTATTTTCCGAAACAATGAATTGGTTTATTTAATCAATGATTTGGGAAAAGAAGAATTGCAGGACACTTCCCGGTTTATTAACATCTGCGAAAATAGATTTGAGGTAAAAAAAAGTACTTATCTTGAGGGTTATTATTTATACGGAGGAGACCTCATAAGACTGGAAAAAACCAGCCCTGAATTATTAAATAGCACAGCGAATTTGATCTCCGACAGGTTTTATAACCTTTCAGTGGCCCCAAAAAAAACTGAGAGAATTGTTTCCTTTTACCATCTTGATTCCACGACGTTGGCTTATTTCCACGAAAAGGAATTAAAAAAGATATTAGAGCAGTTGAATGCGAACTAAATGTATTATGTAAAAAATACGAAAAATTTACTTCTCTTTGCCAGTACGACCTGTCTGCGCAACTTCTGTTTTATCAATCTGCTAAAAAAATGAATAACCATATTTTAATAAAAAGAAAAGAAAACAGGATCAGGAAGGCCTCATCCGTTTTAGCTGCTGTGGGAAAACTATGTCCTAAACTGGCTTGTCTTTTTTTCCTTTTGACGCCAACCGCCATCTCCAATGCCTGTGGCCCGCAGCCCCTTTCTTTTCACGGTTATTCCTTTCTCAATCAAAATATTTTAGAAAAAAAAGAAAGTGAAGTACAAATACCCGTAGTGGGTGCATTCGACCAATTTTACGGTAATTATTTTACTAAAAAAGACTCTTTAAATATTAATGAAAATCTCGCTGAATGGCAGGACCGTTATTGCGGGTTGGTAAAAAAAGAAGACCTCGAATATATTATTTATAAATCCTCCATCACCGACCTCGAACTACTCCTGACCAACACCAACAGCAAATCGCTGCAAGTACCCAACCGGCTAAAAGGTAATTCCTTCGCAGAATACGTCTGGGAAAATAAATGCACCGAAAATGTAGAGTATTTAATTTTTGCCAAAAACTGTGAGCCACACGTCATCTCCGGCGATAATTGGCAGACGCCGCAGCGGGACGTCACCACCATGTTGGAACTCATTCAGGAAGGCCAGCGACGTTTTAACCGAACCAAGTCGCACTACATGAAATTGCGCTATGCCTATCAGGTGATCCGGCTGGCCCATTACGCCAAATTGTATGAAGAAGCATTGGATCTGTACGACAAGCTCCTGCCGAAAATTGACCGGCTCGAAAGCCGCTACCAGGAGAGCATCATCCCCTGGTGGATCGAAGGCCATCGGGCAGGCGCATTGATGGGGTTGAAACGCCGGTCGGAGGCTTCGTATCTCTATGCTAAAATATTCCGCTTCAGTCCGGGGCGCAGGCAGTCCGCTTACCTGAGTTTTTCCATCCGCACCGATGCCGAATTTGCGGACTGCCTCAAGCTCTGTCAGTCCGACGAAGAACGGGCGATGATTTATGCGATCCGGGCCTCCAATCCCAAAAGTAAAGCCATCGAAGAAATGGCCGCTATTTATCGCCTCGACCCGGCCAATCCGCAACTAGCCCCGTTGCTGTTGCAGGAAATTCGCAAACTGGAGCGCCAGCTACTCGGGGTAAAATTCAACAGCCAACGCCAGGAAAACAAACGCCGCTACGGCATTCCCACCCGGGACGCCGGCACCTATGTTATTGACCTGCAAGCATTTGTCAGAAAAATAAGGGAAGAAGCCAGGGTACCCCAACCTGAACTATGGCTGGTGGCGGAGGGCTATCTGGAATTTTTGGCCGGCGATTTTTACGCCGCCGAAAAAACCTACCTGGCAGCCGCCAGAAAAATCACCAATAAGGAGCTGAAAGAACAATTGGATGTCTTCCTCCTGGCCATGGAAATTGCCCGGTTCGATAAGCCTACTGCCAAAGTGGAAGAGATCGCTTACAACATCATCAAAGAAAACCAACTGTACCGGCGCTACCCCGATTTCAGGACTTACCTCCAGGACAAAATGCGCTACCTCTACGAAGAGGCCGGACTCAAAAGCAAAGCGCTCCTGACCTACAGCACCCTGCGTGTTTTAAGGGCCAATCCCGAACCCGACATGATCGACGAGCTCATGGCCACGAAACAAAAACCAGCCACCACCCAATTTGAACGGCTGCTCACCGAACGTTTTTCCCTCAGTGATCTCCTCGACATGAAAGCGGTTTACCTCATGGGGCAGGGGCAAATCGAAGCCGCCTCGCAAGTGTACAACCGCATCCCGGCTACCGAATGGGCGAAATATGGCGAATACAACCCTTTTATCGAAAACTTTCACGACCGGGTACACATCGACTCCAGCCGCGATACAATGACCCAAACGGTCAGCCTGAACCGGGGCGACCTCCTCAAAACCCTGATCGAACTGGAATTCCGGGCGAAAGGCGAACCGGAAAAAGCCCCCGTTTATTACTACAAACTCGGCCTCGCCTTTTACAACATGAGCTACTTTGGTTACGAATGGCGGGCCATGGACTACTTCCGCAGCGGTACGACCTGGAATGACCTTCACCGCAATAAGCGCAACGTGTATGATTATTACAAATACCCGCTCGGCAACCGGGAAAACACCGACGTGTCCCGCGCTTTATACTATTTTGAAAAAGCCCGCCTGCTCGCCCGCACCGATGAGCTGAAAGCGAAAGCTACTTTTCAGGCTGCCCGCTGCGAGCAAAAGCTATTTTTCATCAGCGACCGCTACCAGCCGGCTCCCTGCTGCAACAACATGCCGGTTGTGCCCGAGGATTACCAGTACAACTTCAACCGGCTGCAAAATGAGTTTTCGGAAACGAACTTTTATCAGTGGATAATTAAAGAGTGCAAATATTTTGCGGCGTACGCCAGGCGATAAGCGGCCATAAAAAAAGGGCTGCACCATCGGCACAGCCCCTTCTTCAGTATATATCATTTATCAAACATCCAACAACAGCGTCACTGGATCTTCCAATAATTTTTTCACTTTCACCAGGAAGGTAACCGAACTGCTGCCATCGATCACACGGTGGTCGTAGCTCAGGGCGAGGTACATCATCGGGCGGATTTTCACCTCACCATTGATGGCCATAGGCCGTTGCTGAATGGTGTGCATACCGAGAATGGCACTTTGCGGTTCGTTCAGAATAGGTGTGCTCATCATCGATCCAAACACGCCGCCATTGGTGATGGTAAACGTGCCGCCGCTCATTTCCTCCAGGGTCAGGCTATTATTCCGGGCCTTTTCGGCCAGTTCCTTGATCTCCAGCTCGATATCGGCAAAGGACTTCGATTCCACATTTTTTACTGGTGGCACCACGAGTCCGTTGGGAGTAGAAATGGCGATCGAGATATCCGCATAGTCATGATAAACCAGCTCCTCTCCGTCCAGTTGGGCATTCACATCCGGCATTTCCAGCAACACCTTGGCGCAAGCCTTGGCGAACAACGACATAAAGCCGAGCTTGATACCGTATTTCTCCACAAACTGCTCCTGGTACTTTTTGCGGAGCGACATTATTTCCGTTAGATCCACCTCATTGAAAGTGGTCAACATGGCCGTCGTATTTTTTGCACTGACCAGCCTTTTAGCAATGGTCCGGCGCATGCGGCTCATTTTTTTGCGGCTGGTTTGACGGCTGAAAGAAGCAGGGGCTGTGGCTGTGGCAGCCGCCGGCTTGCTCTCCTTCTCCGGAGAACTACTGGCTGTTGATTGCTTATTTTCTGCCGCTTTCATGGCATCCTCCTTGGTGACCCGTCCACCTTTGCCGGTGCCCTCCACGGATGACAGGTCGTTTTCCCGCATGATCTTGGCGGCTGCCGGCGATGGGTGCCCGGCAGCATTGGAAGGACTGCTGGCCGACGGGGCGGGAGCAGGCTTTTCTTCTTCTTTCGCCGGAGCGGGAGCTTCTTTCGGAGGCTCGGAACTGCCATTACCTTTGGCCACCGAGGTGTCAATCTTGGCGACCAACGCACCGATCTCGAGGTCGTCGCCCTCGGCAGCTACGTAGATCAATTTACCAGCGGCCTCGGCGGGAAACTCCAGGGTTGCCTTGTCCGATTCAAATTCGCAGATGGCCTCGTCCAGCTCGACATAATCGCCATCGGCTTTCAGCCACTGGGCGAGGGTTACTTCTGTTATGGACTCCCCGATCACGGGGACTTTCATTTCTACAATGCTCATTACTTGGAAATTAGGAATTCAGGATTACGCAGTATCCGGCATTTGAGGTGCTGTGGGAGCCATTATCTGGTCTTCATCACCCTGATGCCGCAATACCTTGCTCGTAAAAAGGATGCAAATATAATATCAATTAAGGTAAAGGAATTTATAAACGACCGCTTTATCTTCTTTCCCTTCGTTTGCGATGTACAGGGTTCCGTCCGCATCGAAGCAAATGCCCTCCGGCTGGGCATGGATTTTCTTCTTCATTTTTTTCAAATGTACGATCTTGCCTTCCGGGCTCAGCACCAGCAACAACTTGCCCTTCGAAGAGGTCACGTAGATTTCCTTGGAAATGGGATGAACGGCAATACCCGACGGACTGAACTTCAATTCGTTTTCTTCTGTAGAAAAATCTTCCAGCAGCTTTTCCATTTCGCCGTGCGACTCCATGTGGCTGATATACTCCTGCATATCCGGCAGGGTCAGCGTGTAAGCCGGCTCGTTTTTCATGACCATATCAGTCAGGTCAAACTGATATATCGCCTTTTTCAACGGAGTTTGTTCGCCGCCTCCTTCAGCCATTTTGCCCTTACACCCCACCAACAAACAGTTTTTGGCGACATCATACCCTAATCCTTCCACATCATTGTCGCTGTTCAGAAAGGTGTTGATCTTGACGGTTTCGGGTTTGTCGGACAAATAATTCTTTACCTGATAAATGGTGCCACTGCTTTTTACAACGTACACGTCGTCGCCGACGACCTCCAGCCCTTCGTAGTCGCCTTCTTTCCAGAATTCAATCTTCCCGGTAACCTTCCCTTCTTTTTTGTTGATCAAAAAAACAATCCCTTCTTCATCATTGACCGCAACCAGGTTTTCCGCATCCTTGCTCAGACCAAGGCCCGAAATTTCTTTCAACGATTCCGGCATTTCAAAAATGGCATTGGGCATTTCAAGATTGTAGGGAAAAGGCGGGTGGTTGATGGTCGTCGGTTCTTCTCTGGGGGAAAACAACCACAGACTGTAAAAGAGAAAGACAAGGGAATAGTTAAGCATCATGAAAATGAATTTTGTTGGAATTGCTGTTTTAAAGGTTTGCGCAGGTATCCGGGGGTAAAAATAAAAAAAAGTCGCACCGAGCTTGGTGCGACTAAACAAATTATAATCTCATGAAAATAAACGATATGTAAACTAACCATGAATTAGCTCACATTGTTGCACGTAAGCACTGAAAATTAAGGAGTTAGCCATGCTATAACGTTTTTATAACAAAATGAGGTAAACTGCCACCTTCCGACCTGACTCCTCCCCTGCCAACTATTGACGCTTCCGCAAATACCGTCATCGGACTTGCCGGCAACCGCTACCTTTGTAGCTGTTCGAAAAAAACCACCATGAAAAATATAGCTACCGTAAATATTGTGAAAGTCAGGGCCAACCGGAGCAAGAACCAGACAGACCTCCTGGCCAGGGAAGAGCCCCTGGAGATCCGGCTGGGCTTTGAAAAAGAGGGCATACGCCACCAGAAAAGCATCTCGGTGACCATGCGCACCCCCGGCAATGATCAGGAACTGGCCCTCGGCTTCCTGCTCACCGAGGGCATTCTGCAATCCTACGGACAGGTCAGGAAAATGTACCAAACGCCTGTCCGGAGAAAGGACGCCAGGGAAAATATCATCGTTGTGGAGTTGGAAGCAGGGCAGTCGTTTGACCTCAAAAAACTGGAGCGTCATTTTTACACCAGTTCTTCATGCGGGGTATGTGGAAAAGCTTCCATAGAAGCCGTCGAGGTGCAATGTCCCTTTGACATACCGGAACACCAACCCCTCCTACCCGCTGCGCTGATCCACACGCTGCCCGACATCCTGCTCAAAAGCCAACCCGTTTTCGATAGCACGGGAGGATTGCACGGCGCAGCCCTGTTTGACAAAACAGGAAACCTGCTGGCGGCCCGTGAGGATATCGGCCGGCACAATGCGCTGGACAAGCTCATCGGCTTTGCTTTGCAAAAGATGAGATTACCTCTTTTTGAAAATATGGTACTCGTTAGCGGGCGGGCGGGGTTCGAGCTGGTACAAAAGTGCGCCGTGGCGGGCGTACCTGTACTGGCAGCCGTGGGTGCCCCATCGAGCCTGGCCGTACAGTTGGCTGAGGAAACAGGCATAACGCTGATCGGATTTTTACGGGACGGTCAGTTTAATATCTACTCCCATCCGGAACGCATAAAAATCAACGGATAGGCTGGAAGTTGTGATTCCCTGAAATGGGTTTGGGTTGAATTTAAATATGGTTGAGAGGGTTGAGAGGGTTGAGGCGCAGCAACCCCGTTTTTTTTTTTTTAGCTTATTGTACCATCAACCCAAGTACTGCTCCTTTTCCCTTTGAGTCCTCCAGCACCAGCCAATAATGCCCCGCCACTGCCGGGGCCGGAAAGCGGTGAAGCATTTCACCGGCGACTATATCCAAGGCCCCCGATTGCAATGTCCGGCCCGGGGCATCCAGCAGGTACCACTTTAGCCTCTCGCTTTTTTGGCTCTCCACCCGCAGGTGGTAAGTCCTGAAATAGCGCTCTACAAACCTTCACGGATGAGGCTGTTTATCTTACCTTTGTCTAGCCTTGCAAACCTTAAAGTTCAGGCAATCAATTTAACCCCTAATCCAAATCCATATTTTCAACCATCCACCATTTATCAACTGACATGAAAATCAGAATACTCGGCAACGCCATCCGCCTGCGGCTTTCTCAAACCGAAGTGAAAAAATTGGCCGAAAAAGGGAAGGTCAGCGAGGAGACCTATTTTCCTATATTGACGAGCGATGTACTGCAGTATTCGGTGGAAAAAAACATCGGTGAGGGCATCTGTGGAAGATTTGAAGACGGCCACATCCGAATTTACGCCAATGAAAAAATGGTGGACGAATGGGCCAATTCGGATCAGATCAGCATGGAAGACAGGATCAAACATTCCAGTGGCCACATCACCTACCTGATCGAAAAAGACTTCAAATGCCTGACCGAACGCAGTGAGGACGAAAGCGACCTGTTCCCAAATCCATCCCAAAATTGTTAAATATAAATTATTTCTGTACTTTCATCCACCGTTATATTTCGCCCGATTAAACAACCGGAGGGCACTTATTTTTGCCCGGAAAATTTATTGACCGAAAATACCACACCTGCCAAAACCAAATGACGAACCGTGCTTTCCTGATGCACCAAAGTGACCATTAAGCATTTGTTCAGTCTCCTCATAAAATTGATGATATTCATATGAAGTACCTGCTCACATTCTTTGTTTTTTTATTGCTGACAACGCCGTTTCTCTTTGCCCAAAAAGTGGAAAACAGCACCATCAGGCAACGGATCGAAGCCTACAAGCAAGATGCACGCGGCCCTTACAAGGATATTCGCTGGTTTTGCAGCGATGGCTCGTTTGCCATTCCACGCGAGCAGAAATGCCCGGAAGTGAAGGGCAAGGTCAGCGTGCAGCGTGCCCGCTACAAAGATGAAGTAGTGGCGCTGGGCAAATCCAACCACATTTTTCTGGGGCAAATCCTTTCCACCACTCCCAAAGAAGAATTCTGGGACGAGGCCAACTTCAACGCCCGCCTCAAACAGTACCAGCTCGAAAAATACCTGCGTGCCGTGGACGACGGCTGGGTGCTGCGCAAAGCTCAGTACTACCGCGGGGCTTATCAGGTGGAGGATGAAGAGGCCTGGGGCATTGATTTTTTTACCTGGCTCCTGAGTAAGGATGAGCCACTAATAAAACAGTTCTTCCTCGTCAGGCAGGCAGCCAAGGACATCCCCCACCGCGGCGACGACAGCCGGACTCTGAATGTGCGGGCTGTTTCCAAAAACATTTCGGATGCGTACCCCAGGTTTATGGATCTGCGGGTCAAAATCCATGGCCAGCCCGAATACGCCGATATTGCCAAAGTCAAAGAATTTAAAGAACAACACCTCGACAGGCTCAATGCAAAACTGATCCAGCAATTTGACGAACTGATCACCGATATGGAAAAGGTCTATCAGCCGGTCAACCTGCAGTCACTTAATCGCTACCTCACCGAAATTCCTAAAGAGTCGCCAGTCCATGCCTCCCTGACTGCCTATATCAATAGTTACCCCAACGCCGGCATGGGCAGGCTCATGGCCACGGCCGAAAACTTAGCCAACATCCGAAAAGAAATCGTCAACGTCAAAAGCAGAAAGGCCCGCCTGGCCATGCTGGATTTGTCGAATGCGCTGGAGGAAATATTTTTCACCGAAACCTCCCTGTGGCAGCCCGTCACGGTAGAGGAAACCATGGATAAGATCTGCTATACCGGTCTGGCGGCGATGGGCACTGGTTTTATTGAAGAATGGGAATGGGACGTTTTGGCCCATACCCTGGCCGTTCCGGAAACGGCCGACATGACCCTGGCCGAGCTGACCAATTTCAACGAAAAGGCCCGGAGCCTGGTAGAATGGGGCACCGGTATGGTAAGGGGTGTTTACAAAGACGTAGTCAACCAGTTTGGGGCATTCGAACCGCTGGCCTATGGCTACTTCGACGACCGTATCCGGGGATCGGTACTGCTGAG
>JBFIJS010000018.1:0-16479 GCA_041600595.1 Saprospiraceae bacterium
ACGCCGCCAACCCCGCCGGTTCGGAAAACCACTTTGGCATTTTCACCCTCGAGGGCCAGGCCAAATATGCTATTTGGGACCTGGTGGATCAGGGCATCTTCAAAGGTTTGACCAGAGACGGAAATCCCATCGGCAAAACGCATGGCGGCGACAAGCAGGCAATGATGAAAACTGTCAAGCTGCCGCCAATGAAGAAGATGGCGGGGGCGCATTGATATATTGAAAATACCCTGCGGGTTTTGTGCCAATTCCGTTTGTCATTCCCGATAGGGAACCTGCAACGTCACGAGGGAAGGTATGCGGGAACAATAGCACTTCCTGCAGCCATCATGACGTCGCAGGTCGCCTGCCGGCGATGACAACCGGGGGTAAAGCAAATACCTGCGCAACATACCACCTGGTATTAGCTTTTGGAAAAAGAAATTTTCACCATGAAAAACAAAACCACCTACGCCATTGCCCTTTCACTTTTTGCTATGCTCAGTGCCTGTACCTCTACGGATAAAAAATTGAAATTGGAAGTCTTCGAAACTTCCGCAAGCGGCAACAAACTCCAGTCAATAACGGAATCCCCTGCTGACACAGCCGCCGTTGCCATCAAACTGCTGCCGGACCAAAAATTCCAGACTATCACCGGTTTTGGAGGGTCATTTACGGAAGCTTCAGCATATCTGCTGAACCGGTTGAGCAAGGAAAACCGCAACAAGATTCTGGAGGCTTATTTTGGTGAAACAGGCGCCCGCTACTCTCTGACCCGCACCCATATGAACTCCTGCGATTTTTCTTTGGGTCAATACTCTTACGCCCCCGTTGAAGGTGACAAAACCCTGGAGAATTTTTCCATCGAAGAGGACAAGGACGACATCATCCCCATGATAAAGGATGCCATGGCCATTTCAAAAGAGGGCTTTAAAATCGTGTCGTCTCCCTGGACAGCGCCACCGTGGATGAAGGATAACAAGAACTGGGTCGGCGGTAAATTACTGCCGGAATATTACGACACCTGGGCCTTGTTTTTTTCAAAATACCTGGACGCTTACAGAGCGGAAGGGGTCGACATCTGGGGCTTCACGGTGGAAAACGAACCGCTGGGCAATGGCAACAACTGGGAAAGCATGCACTTCACCCCGGAAGAAATGACGGATTTTGTGCAAAATCATTTGGGACCAAAACTGGAGGCCGACGGCAAAGCAGATGTAAAGATTTTAGGCTACGACCAAAACCGGGAGCATTTGAAGGAATGGGTGGATGTGATGTTCCGGGATGAAGCCTCTTCAAAATACTTCGCCGGTACGGCCATTCACTGGTATGCCAGCACCTACGAGGTGTTCCCGGATGAACTGCAATACGCCCACAACAAAGCCCCCGGCAAGCACCTCATCCAGTCCGAAGCCTGCGTGGATGCGGAAGTGCCCCACTGGCAGGACGATGCCTGGTACTGGAGCAAGGAAGCCACCGACTGGGGCTGGGACTGGGCGCCGGAGCAGGACAAACCTCTTCACCCAAAGTACGTTCCCGTCTACCGCTACGCCCGTGACATCATCGGCTGCCTGAACAACTGGGTGGACGGCTGGATTGACTGGAACATGGTACTGGACAAACAGGGAGGTCCCAACTGGTTCAAAAACTGGTGCGTCGCTCCGGTCATCGTTGACCCGGAGAAGGACGAGGTTTATCTCACCCCGCTTTATTACACCCTGGCTCATTTCAGCAAATTCATCCGGCCGGGTGCAACGAGGATTGGTTTTGAAAATCCGGACAAAGACCTGATGGTCACTGCCGCCCAGAATCCGGATGGTTCGATTGCCGTAGTCGTTTTTAATCCCGCAGAAAATGAAAAACAAATGATACTTTCACTCGGTGAAAAATCCACTCCCTTGAAAATCAGCGGCAAAGCGATCCAAACTATATTGATAAACAAACGAAACACCAATTAATGAGTAACTCAGCAATCAAAACACATACAGTCCCTTTAGGTCAAAAAATTGCCTTTGGGTTTGGCATGCTCGCCAATCAGATGTTTCCGGCAGTATTGGGAATATTTATGGTGGTCCTGGTGCAGAATTTAGGTTTTCCGGGTTGGATGTGGGGTATTATATACTTCTTCCCCAGGATTTTTGACTCTTTCACGGACCCGATCATGGGGTTCATTTCGGATAATACCAGATCCAAATGGGGCAGGCGCAGGCAGTATGTTATGATTGGCGCTATTATTATGGGAGTTGCCTTTATGCTTATGTGGCAGTTGTACAAGGAAAGCGGCGTGAATTATAACTTCGTCTATTTCATGCTCTGGTCTTTTGTGTTCTATCTGGGCCTGACCATTTTTAGTGTGCCTTACGTGGCCATGGGCTATGAAATGAGCGATGATTTTCATGAACGAACAAACATTATGGCCATTGCCCAATGGATAGGGCAGTGGGCTTGGGTAATAGCACCCTGGTTCTGGGTGATTATGTATGACAATGGCCCGGATGGATGGTTTCCGACGGCAGAAAGTGCTACCAGGACCCTTGCCGTGTGGACGGGTGCAGCCTTGACAATAATTGCCTTGATACCGGCCATTTTTATAAAAAGCAAATCGACCTTAAACGAAAATTATTCGGAACTGACGCTAAAAAATATAGGGGGAAGCTTTGATGAAATTATCCTGGGTTTTAAAGAAGCCCTTACGATTAAGCCCTTTAGAAAATTATGCATTTCCACATTTTTTATATTCAATGCCTTCAATACCGTTGCGACTTTCACCTTCTTTGTGATTGTTTACCATTTATTCAATGGAGATGCAGTTGCTGCTAATCAAGGGTACTGGCCGACTCTATTCGGGAGTTTGGGTGCACTTTCCACCACTTTTATCGTCATCCCGATCGTGGCCTGGTTGTCCCGAAAAATAGGGAAGAAAAAAGCGTTCCTTTGGTCGCAGGGGATTTCCATCATCGGTTACATTTTGCTTTGGTTTCTGTTCATCCCCGGGAAACCGTGGATGTTCATCTTTGCCCTGCCTTTCTTTTCATTTGGAATAGGGAGCCTTTTTACGCTGATGATGTCTATGACGTCTGATGTAATTGATTTGGACGAACTGAATACCGGCAAGCGGCGGGAAGGTATTTTTGGTGCGATCTATTGGTGGATGGTAAAGTTCGGATTTGCCATTGCCGGTGGTCTGAGCGGGGTGATCATATCAATAGTTGGATTTCAGGAGGGAGTGCCGGGCATTGAACAACCGGACGCCATTACCGGCCTGCGGGCTTTCTTTTCCGGGCTTCCGATTGCAGGTACCCTGATAGCCATGTATGTAATGTGGGATTACGACGTGACTGAAGAAAAGTCGCATGAAATCAGGGCAGCCATCGAAAAGAAAAAAGCGGCCAAAAATGGGTCATCTGCCTATCTGCCTGGCAAATTGCTGTTGCTGAAAAGGGCCGAAACGGATCTGAATGCTAGTAATGGCCTGAGTTTTAATGGTAAATCAACTGCTGAAATCAAAGCCTTATTTTCACAGACGCTCAACAGCGGATTGCATGGACTGTGCTTCAGCCCTTACGTGGAAGGCCAGGATACGGATGATATTTTATCCGAGGCACAAATTCGCCGCCGGATGGAAATCATCATGCCCTACACCAAGTGGATACGTTCATTTTCCTGTACTGAGGGCAATGAGCTGATTCCAAAAATCGCTCACGATAAAGGCTTGAAAACAATGGTCGGCGCCTGGATCAGCAACGACCGGGAACGCAACGAAAGGGAAATCAGTGCATTGGTAAAACTGGCCGAAAAAGGCCTGGTGGACATAGCAGCAGTAGGAAACGAAGTGTTGCTGCGCAACGAACTTTCCGAACAGGAATTGATAAATTACATCCAAAAAGTAAGGGCGCTGCTGCCAAAGCATATTCCGGTCGGGTATGTGGATTCCTATTATCATTTCATAGAAAAACCCGCAGTAGCAGATGCCTGCGATGTGATTTTGATCAACTGTTACCCATTCTGGGAAGGGGCTGATAATGTTCACGCACTGAACTACATGCAGCATATGTATGAATTGACAAAACAGGTTGCCAACGGCAAAAAAATAATCATTACGGAAACCGGCTGGCCCAGCAAGGGGCAGGACGTAATGGGTGCCAAACCGACGGCTGAAAATGCGATGAAATATTTTATCAATGTTCAACAATGGACGAAAGGTGAAAACATTGAATTGTTCTATTTCTCCTCATTTGATGAATCCTGGAAAATCTACCAGGAAGGCATTGTTGGTACGCAATGGGGACTATGGGATAAAAACGAAAAACTGAAATTCGGATCGTAAACAATTTGTCTTTTAAACTTTAAAGAAAAAAAATATACTATGTCATTCAGACCAGGAAAACACCTAGCCCTGTCAGGAATTGATTATTCCGGCAAATCACCCGAACAGCTCAAAAGCCTCTTCCGGCAAGTACTGGAAAACGGCATGCATGGCCTTTGCTTCAGTGCTTATGTAGAAGGACAAAAGCCGGGTGATATTTTATCAATTGAACAAATCAGGCGGCGAATGGAGGTTATCGCTCCTTACACCAAGTGGATCCGTTCGTTTTCATGTATAGAGGGTAACGAACTGATCCCAAAGGTAGCGCGTGAATTTGGCCTTAAAACGTTGGTCGGCGCATGGCTCGGAGATGACGAGGAAATGAACGAACGAGAAGTAGCAGGGTTGATTCAACTTGCGCAGCAAGGCTATGTCGATATAGCAGCCGTAGGCAATGAGGTATTGTACAGGAATGACTTGAGTGAGGGGCAACTGTTGGATTACATCTACCGGGTTAAAAATGCTATCCCGGAAGTACCCGTCGGGTATGTGGATGCCTACTATGAATTTACAGACCATCCAAAAATCACCGAAGCCTGCGATGTCATTCTGGCCAATTGTTACCCTTTTTGGGAAGGGTGTCACATCGACTACTCGCTGGTGTACATGAAACAGATGTACCAGCAGGCGGCAGATGCCGCCAATGGTAAAAAAGTGATCATCACCGAAACGGGTTGGCCAAGTCAGGGGCAGAGCCTCAAAAGTGCGCATCCATCCATGGTAAATGCGATGATTTACTTCATCAACGCCCAAATGTGGTCAAAGGAGGATAACATTGAAATGTTTTATTTTTCTTCATTCGATGAATCCTGGAAAGTAGGTGCGGAAGGCGATGTCGGTGCATACTGGGGCCTGTGGGACAAGGATGAGTCTCCTAAATTCTGAAATGAACTCATCATTAAGAAGAGCTCGTCCGGCTCATTCTGACCCGTTCACAGTTGTTTCTGAACGGAGTATAAAAAAGAAAAGGCCAGAGTTTTGCTCTGGCCTTTTTGCTTTTAGTCACCTTGAAGGACTGTGAGGTCGGTGGCGGATTCGAACCGCCGTACGAGGTTTTGCAGACCTCTGCCTAGCCACTCGGCCAACCGACCCTGTTTTGATTTTTGCGCTTTTCTTTTCTTTAAAAGAAGCCCCTTACAGTCAAAGCGGGTGCAAATGTAAATAACTTTTTAGCAGGTTGTCAACCTCTTTTTGAAATATCACTTTAAAAAATATTTTATTTCAAATTTAAAGGTAGTCTTGTCCCGGTTTAGGGGGCAAATTTTTTCGGGAAACAATCATCTCATCAATAGCACGTACCCCTTTTTCTCCGCTTCTTTTCCGTTTTCCAATTGCAGATACACGCGAAATACATACACGCCCTGGGGCAGCCTTTTTCCATCTTTTTTACCCTTCCACGATTCGGCCGGATCATCGGTAGAAAAAACGATGCTGCCGTAGCGGTCAAAAATCTCCATGCTGTACCGGGCAATGCTTCCCGAGAGGATCACTGGTTTGAACTCCTGGTTAAAACCATTCGGGGCGAGGGCGTTTGGGGTGAAAATACGGATGACCTGATCGAGGCAGACAACGTTGGAACGGCTGAGGAAGGCTGACGTGCTCCCGTTGGGGAGGGAGACAATACCCTGTGCTTCGATCAGGTAACAAACCGTTCCGCTTCCCAGACTGGACAGATCAAAGGCGTCTTCAAAAGTCAGTTGACTACTGTTCGTGGTTCCGACCGTTGTCTCTAAGCCACCAACGATGCGGATTATTTTATATTCGTTTACGATGCCGTTTCCGATCATAAGTGGCGTCCAATTGAGCAGACTGGAACTGATGTCGGGTGAAGTTCCCGATAAAAATATGGTGGTGGCCGTTGCGCTTGTTAGTTCATTGCCACAACTGTCGAGTGCTTGTATTTGATAGGAAAGCGGACCACTTCCTGCGTCTGAGCTGTTGTCTGCAAATTGATTGGAAACCGGGAAGGGGGAAGCCGGCATTTCGGTATTAACTATTTCCAAAAAACCGGATGTGTCGTTTCGGAAAATTTCCAGCAACTCCAGATCTGCATTCGCATTAATGCCCCACTCTACCGATACTATATTGCCTGGCCCGACACTCACATTGGATATGTAGAGCTCATTGACGGGTTGGGAAAAAGGCAGAGTAGCGAAACAAATTTCGTTGGAGCGGGACGTTGCCCCACCCCCATTTTCAATAGCCTGTATGAAAAAGCAGTAGGAGTCGCCATCGTTCACTTCGCTAAAAGTGTAGGAAGAAACACTGCCGTTGAGCGATTCCCTGAAAGCAGGCGCAGCGCCATTTACCCCAACCCAAATTTCTTGTGCCGCTACTCCGTTGCTCCATCCTTCGTATTGGTTCCAGTTGAGATCTACACCACAATTGGTTGGTTCTCCTTCCAGAAAAATGGTGCGGTGTTCCTGGTCAAAAATACTGGTATTGCCACACCGGTCCAGGGCGTTGACGAAATAGCCCTCCGATTCCTGGTCGGGTTCTGCATCGGTATCGGTATAGGTCGTCAGCGTCCCAAAAACCGTATCGATCGGGACGACACCGATAGGGTCTCGCCGGTAGATGATATGGGCAAAAACTTCCGGAGAGGGACTGGCTTGCCAGCTTAAAAACACATCATTACCCTGAACGGTAATAAAGTTCAGAGGCGAAATTTCCGGAGGGCGGCTATCCAGTGTGTCGGAGGATAAAGATGTCTGGCCAGGGCAGTTGACATTACTGATTAAATAGTAATAGCGCAGCAAACCTGCAGGGTTGGGATGGTGGAAAAAATCGGTGGCGGGATCGGTAATACTGGCCAGCAGCGTGTATGGCCCGTTGAAATCATCGCTGGTGAAAATATCATAGCTCTGAAAGGGGCCACAGCTGTTGACCGGGGTGTCCCAAAAAAGTGTATCCCCCTTTACACACAGGAAATCAGGAGGGATGATTTGAGCTTTTAAAAAACAGGAGCAAACAGTAGTCAGTAATATGGTAAAAAGAATATTTTTCATGTACCCTTAAAGGTTTGGATTTGGGTGATGGTTTAAAATGCGTGTGGTTTTTTCATACAACGGATTTAAGGCGAATTCATTTTACCTGCCCTCTTCAACCTCCTTACCGGGGTTGGGAGGAAATCATTTTTTCATATCTTGCCCTTTTATCCGGAAAAAAGGCAAAAGTAAGCTTACTCACTTCTTTTAGCCGGTATTTAAATGTTCAACCAATCATTTTCAAAATATGAAACGAAAAATACGCATGGGGATGGTCGGTGGCGGGCGTGGTGCTTTCATTGGGGGCGTTCACCGGATGGCTGCCGCGATTGATGGTCAGATCGAACTGGTCTGTGGTGCTTTCAGCTCCGACCCCCAAAAGTCAAAATTGTCTGGAAAAGACCTTTTTCTTCCCGCCAACCGGGTATACGGCAGCTACGCTGAAATGATCGAAAAGGAAAAGCAATTACCCCCGGGAGAGCGCATGGATTTTGTCTCTATCGTTACCCCCAACCATGTTCATTATGGCCCGGCCAAAATGGCGTTGGAGAATGGCTTTCACGTCGTTTGCGACAAGCCGCTTTGCTTCAATATGAAGGAAGCCAAAAACCTGCAAAAGCTTGTTGAGCAAACCGGGCTGTTATTTGCCCTTACCCACAACTACACCGGATACCCGATGGTGAAACAAGCGCGGGAGATGGTTCGCAAGGGGGATATTGGCACCATTCGCAAAGTGGTTGTCGAGTACCCGCAAGGCTGGCTATCCACTAATCTGGAAGCCTCCGGCCAAAAACAGGCAGACTGGAGAACCGATCCCAAGCGTTCTGGTATCGCCGGTGCTATGGGCGATATCGGTACCCACGCCGAAAACCTCGCCGAGTACATTACCGGCTTGCAGATCACGGAGCTGTGTGCCGATATCAGTACTTTCGTGGAAGGCCGCCAGCTGGATGATGATGGCAATGTGTTGCTGCATTTCGATAACGGGGCAAAAGGTATTTTACACGCCAGCCAGATTTGTGCGGGGGAGGAAAACAACCTCAATATCCGTATCTACGGCACAAAGGCCGGTCTGCAGTGGTTTCAGATGGAACCCAACACGCTCTATGTGAAATGGCTCGATAAACCCATGGAGATCTTCCGTACCGGTGGGGGCAATCTGTATGCAGAAGCCCAGGAACACACCCGCATACCCGCCGGCCATCCGGAAGGTTATCTGGAAGCATTCGCCAGTATTTACCGGAATTTTGCCTTTTGCCTGCAAGCTCGCCTGGCCGGTAAAGAGCCGAAAAAGATCTATCAGGATTTTCCGACTGTACAGGATGGTGTGCGCGGCATGCAGTTCATTGAGTCGGTCATCAAGTCGGGAAAAAGTAAATCGAAATGGGTTAAATTTTAACCGTACTGCAGTTGTGTTGCGTCCGGGACTCATTGTTGATAAATGGACTCACAAGCGAGACAGGCCGCATTGCAACGCTACAAACTTGTCAGCATGAATCAAAAAATAGAATCCAAATCAGCGCCCAAACCCGTCGGCCTTTACCCCCACGCCCGTCGGGTGGGAAACTTACTGTTTCTTTCCGGTATCGGACCACGCGACCCGGAAACGAACGGTGTGCCGGGGCTCAAGCAAAGCAGCAGCGGCAATTTTATCGAATTTGATTTTGAAGCCCAGTGTCATTCCGTTTTCCAAAATGTAAGAAGGGTACTGGAGGATAGTGGGGCCACCTGGAATTCTCTGGTCGATGTGACGGTTTTTTTGGTCAATATGGAGAGGGACTTCCATACCTACAACCGCATTTATGCTGAATATTTTAAGGATAATCAGCCCTGCCGGACAACCGTGGGCATTACGGCTTTACCGACACCCATTGCAATTGAACTGAAATGCGTGGCTGTCCTCGATGATTGACAAAGTAGAATGGTCAAAAAAAAAGCCCGGAACTGATTGCAGTCCGGGCTTTTTTTTTGTGCGGTAAAATTATAACCGGATCAACCGGTCAACGACCATTTTCTCCCCATTAGAAACCATCACCTGATAAACACCCCTCTTTACGGTGTTGAGCGGCAATTCAAATTTCATGGTGGCGACCGCTTTGTCAATGCGCCATTCGCTTACCTGCTGGCCGGAAATATTGACGATACGCACCTGAAGCTGGCCTTGCCAGTCATTGTCCAGGGTGGCAAAGGTAGAATGACCTTTTACGGGATTGGGCGACACCGTGAGCATGCCGTTGTTCTCCAGTAGTGTTTCGTTAACGTTGGTCACAGACTGGTTCTCATAGGCACCTATATCCGGCAGGTTGATACGGGGGTTGCCCAAAATATCAAATCCGGGTGCGCCTTCCAGTATACCTTCATCGATGCCGGGGCTGTCCAGAGTCAGGCTATAATCCAGGCTGCCGGAGTTGACATAAGTGGGTTCCGTCAAATTCATGTCATTCGTTTCGGTCAGGGCAAACGACATCGACTCGTCGTCGGACATATTGCCGCCATTGGAAATCAAAGTAGGCGTACCGGCTTCCACGGCGTAGTTGAGGCCACCCGCCTGCTGGAAGATACTGTTTTGGATCGTAGTGTTGAGGAAACCTTCAAACTCACCGGTCCATTGGGCAATACCTGCGGCCAGTTCTCCCTGGTTTTCAGAAAAGGTGCAGTGCAGGATGTTGATGTTAACTACATTGGAGTCAGCATTCAGGGATAGTGCGCCACCGGTGCCGCTGCCATCAGCAAAATTTTGGGCAAAAAGGCTGCTAACAATGGAGGCATCAGCATTTACTATACTAACTGCACCACCCTGATTGGCGGTCATATTGGCAATAAAAGAGCTGTTTAAAATATCAAGCGAACTGCCGTCGTTTTCGCCTTCTCCCAGGCTGACAGCCCCTCCAAAGCCACTACTGGTATTCAGGATAAACTCAGAATTTTCGATGACGGTTGCCTGTGTGCCTCCGACGCCAATTGCCCCACCGTTGCCGGAGCAGGAATTGTTTTCGAAATAACAGTTGGTGACGGTCAAAGCCGTGCCGTCATTTTGTACGTAAAGCGCACCGCCGGAGCTGGACAGCGAGCTGTTTTCCACGAACGTGCAGTTGTCGAAAGTTACGCTGTTGGCGCTGAGTCCGCTATTGACTGCCCCTCCCAGGTTTGCACAAGAGTTGTTATAGTATTCACAGTTGGTAATGGTGTAAGTACCTGCACCATAATTGGTGTGTGCACCTCCCCAGCCACCGGAAGATAAGCCATCCTCAAAAAGGCAGTTGTTGTAAACGACATCGTCGCCATCGGTGTCGTTCCTGATTTGTCCACCTGAGCCGGTAGAACTGTTGGCGGAAAAGATACAATCATCCAGCGTATAACTGCCCCGGCGGTTTCTGAATGCTCCTCCGATACCGTTGGTAGCATCGTTATCCTCAAAAATACAACTCGTCAGGACAAAGTTGCCGGCACCTTCGGTGTTGTTCAAACCCTCTCCGAAATAGTAAATAGCCCCGGAACTGGGTGCCTTATTGCCATTAAAAGTAGTGTTTGATATTGTCATATTGATGGAGTTGAAATTGGTGAGTGCACCACCTCTGCCTGCGGTGTTGGTATTGGCCGTGAACGAACAATCATCCATGTTGATATTAGAGGAGGAGGTGGCTTGAAAAGCTCCGCCTCCGTCGTCACTACCGGTCCCGGTGTTGTTTTCAAACGAGCAACCAGAGATAGAAAAACCATCAACTGAGCTTAGGGCAATGCCCGCTCCTTCCACGTTGGCCCCGTTCCAGCTGAACGTACAATCGGTAACGGTCGAACCTCCAGCGGTGGACGCCAGATGAATCCCGCCTCCGGACCGGCCAAAATTATTACGGAATTTACACTGACTGATGGTGACCGGGCTAAGCGCATAGATGCCGCCTCCCGAGCCGTTGGCCCCGGCGACATTGCTGGTATGGCCGCCAAGGATGGAGAAACCGTCGATGGTCACATTTGCCAGGCCGCTTTCCACGGTAACCACGTGGATCACATTGTCCGATTTGTTGGAGGTATAATTGTTTTGGATGTCATTGCCATTAATATCACCGGAGAGGGTTGTGACGTTTACGGTGGGGTTGCGCTCGGAGAGATTGCTCTCCGTGCCATTGAATCCGCCGTAGAGGGAAATGTCGCCGGATATGAGGAAAGAGGAGTTATTGTTGGGGGTCGTGCCGCCTGGAGAATAGGTGCCTGCTGCTACCCAGATTTCTCCTGTTGCCGTGTTGGAAAGAGCCTGGTCTACACTGTTGAAAGCATTGGCCCAGGAAGAACCGTCGCCGCTACCGGTAGCGTCAGCTTTGACATAGACCTGTGCCTGCAGGCTTGATAAGTAAAACACCATCAAGGCTGCCAGATAATACAAACGGGAATAGTAGAGTTTCTTCATAATTAATATTTTTTGTTTGATGTAGAAATGCGAGGACAAGGTAAGGAAAAGTTCTTGTCATTTCAGCCTCCTGCACGGTCCGCTGGCAGGCATATTTTTTTATTCTGTAAAAACAAAAGCGGAGCAGGGACATTCCCCCGCTCCGCTTCTTTATTTGGCCAAAAGCCTGCGTACGGTATGTTTATTTTTGAAAAACCTCTATCTCATGGTTCCGGACAACCAGGTCGGTAAATTTGCCTTTAAACCGGGTGGCCTTTACGATATGGTTATCGATCCAGTGGTAATTACCACCGCGTGGTTTTCCAAACAAAATGCCGTGGTAATTGAAGCCATGCTTTTCCAGCCATTCCTCCGTTACCTGACGGTGTTCTTCGGTACGGGAGGTGAAAAAAGTAATGACATGCCCGTCGTCAAACCACTTGTTGATGATCTTCAGTGCATCGGGGTAGGGAGGAATGATGGCCATGCGCTCTGGTTCTTCGTTGGGTACGTCGTCGCAGATGGTACCATCGATATCGATCATAAAATTTTTCTGGTCTTCAGGTAGGAGGGGGCTCAGTTTTTCCCCTTTTTCGTTAAACTTTTCTACGAGTTCAAACGCTTTCTGCTCTTTCATACGGAATGATTTTTTTCGGCTGCCTGTCCCCTGACATTGGGAGCCTGGTCAGCTTATGATTGTATGCGTTGATTAACAGTTAGTGTAATCAAGACGCAAAGGTAAGGCTTTTTTAAATGTAAGGAAATAGCGGCTTTTTAAAACAACAATTTTTTAACGCTTTCGTCTTTTCGCCAGGTCGAAAAAATTGCGAATATTTCTGGCGAAGAGGCCCTTGGCGCAAATGCAACTGGCAAACGTAATGGCTGCGTGCCGGAAATCAGAGGGGGCACCATTTGGCAGGCCCGAGGCCGGTGAAAAAACGAGGAATGCTTACTTTCGCTTTCGGCCAGGGTTATTTCTGGCCGATGGCAGATAATGAGATATCCATTCGATCATGCGCGAGACTTCATTTATCCAGCAAAACGAAGCAAAGTGGAAAGAGTTTGAGCAAATTCTGGCCGGAGAGCGCCATGCTCCCGAAAAGCTCAATGATCTTTTTATCCAGGTCACGGACGATCTTTCGTATGCCCGTACGTTTTACCCCAATCGTTCTGTCCGGGTGTACCTGAACGGCCTGGCTCAGCGCATTTTTTTTCAAATTTATAAAGGTAAAAAGTCGAAGCGCAGTCATGTAGCGGCCTTCTGGCTGGACGAGTTGCCAATCCTGTTGTACCAGGCACGGCACGACCTTTTGTTTGCCTTTTTATTGTTCACAGGGGCCATGGCTATCGGGATGTTGTCTTGTGCTGCGGAGCCGGATTTTTTGCGGACGATTCTCGGTGATGTCTATGTTGAAATGACGAATGCCAACATTGCCTCAGGCGACCCGATGGCTGTTTACAAGGAACGGGGGGAGTTTAATATGTTTCTGGGCATTACGCTCAACAATATCCTGGTAGCCCTCATCACTTTCCTTTTCGGTGTTTTTTACGGCATCGGCACGATCGGGAGCCTGCTGTTCAATGGTATTATGTTAGGTACTTTTCAGTACTTTTTTATAGATAAAGGTTTGTTTCAGGAGTCGTTTCTGGCCGTCTGGATGCACGGGGCTTTTGAGATATCTTCCATTGTGATTGCGGGGGGCGCAGGTATCACGATGGGGAGAGGGTTGGTCTTTCCCGGCACCTTGTCGAGGTTGCGTTCGTTCCAATTGTCTGCCCGGCGGGGTACGGGCATTCTGATCGGGACACTTCCCTTGTTCATTATGGCGGGGTTTATCGAAAGCTTTATGACTCGTTATACGGATGCCCCCGATCTGCTCCGGGCCTTCTTTATCTTTCTCTGCTTTGGTTTCGTGCTTTTTTACTTTGTGATTTTTCCGGCACTTCGGGTCAGAAAAGGGGTGGCCGATTTATCGAAATACGAAAAAGTCAACCCGGATCATTTTCGGGAAATTGACTTTACGGATACCAAAACCACCGGTGAGTTATTCACGGATACCTTTCTTTTTTTTGGCAATCATTTTCGTCTGATCGCCTGGACTGCGGCTGCCGGCTCACTGGTGTTTTGCCTTGGGGCGTTTGCTTTTGCCGAAGTCGGTGTTACCCGGTTGTTTGTTTTTGAAGACAGTATGTTTGGCACCCTGCGCACCTTGCCGCAGTTTTTTGTAAATCACCACCATCAATGGTTGCTGGTGATTATCACCTTCGTTTTCACAATGATGGCCCTCGCAGCTCATACGCTGGTGGAGAGGTCTGCCCCCAACTTTGACGAAGAAGGCAACCGCCCCGAAAATCCCGCCGTGGTCTATCTGATTAATTTTTTTAAAACAGGGTTGATCGTGTTTTTACTCAACCTGTTTTCGCTTGCCGATGGCTGGATGGTTATTTTGCTGCTTGCATTTGCCCTTTCCTTTCTGTTGGGGTGGTCACAGATCATGGTTTCGGAAGGGGCAAGTGTTTTGGTGGGACTGAGTCGGACGATTTACCTGTCCCGGGGCAATTACGGGCCAATGGTCGGATTGATGTTTTCCCTGTTGCTTTGTGGGGTATTGTTCTTTTTTATCCTCGACTCCAGCTTTATGCTTTTTGGCAACAATCTCCTTTATATGCTGCTCGATTATCTCAGTATGAACTTCCTGCTGGATGAGTCACAGTCTGCTGTTTTTTTTAGCGTGACCCTCTCGTTTATGACTATGTTTATTTTGTTGCTGGTCTTTGCCCTGCTGGTCATTGGAAGTGGCCTTCAATACTTTTCCAACCTCGAAGTAAACGAAGCCAATTTTTTACGGGAAAAAATTCAGAGCATTTCCACGAAAGAACGGATCAGGGGATTGGAGCGGGAGTGACTAAGCTGTGGCCCCGTTTTCTGGTACGGACAGACATTTCGCCAGAAGGGCGGATAAAAAACATAATAATCCGGGCCGTATATCTTTTTGTCAGTCCAAACAGAACCCCTACCTTTGCGCCCCGAAAAACAAACAGAAAAGACTTCCAAGCCCTCTCCTACACTGGAAGTCTTTTTTTGAGCAAAATAACCTGGCTTAGTAAGCAAAAGGTGGTGTGCAGTAAATCTGATCCCTTTCCTTCCAAAATAACTGCCGACTGCCAAATGCCGACTGCCAATCGCAACAAAAGATGCCTAAAGACACTTCTATCAAATCCGTCCTTATCATTGGTTCTGGTCCCATTATTATTGGTCAAGCGTGCGAGTTCGATTACTCGGGCACTCAGGCCAGCCGCTCCTTGCGGGAAGAAGGGATTGAAGTCACGCTGATCAATTCCAACCCGGCCACCATCATGACTGACCCCATGACAGCCGACCACATCTACTTACTTCCGCTGACCACCCAAAGCATTGAACAGATTTTGCGGGAGCAAAAAATTGACGCCGTGCTGCCGACGATGGGCGGGCAAACCGCCCTTAACCTGGCTATCGAAGCGGGTAAAATAGGATTGTGGGAAAAATATGATGTGAAACTGATTGGCGTTGACCTGGATGCTATCGAACTAACGGAAAACCGGGAGGCGTTCCGTCTTCATATGATCAATCAGGGACTGGGTGTGGCCCCTTCCAAAATCGCCAATTCTTTCCTGGAAGGGAAAGAAGCGGCTCAGGAAATCGGATTTCCGCTGGTTATCCGGCCATCTTACACCCTGGGTGGTACAGGTGCGGCTTTTGTCCATAAAGAAGAAGACTACGACGAGCTGCTCCGCCACGGGCTCAATATGTCGCCCACACATGAAGTCTTGATCGACAAAGCTGTTTTGGGATGGAAGGAGTTTGAACTGGAACTGTTAAGGGACAATGCCGACAACGTGGTCATTATCTGTGTGGTGGAAAACCTTGACCCGATGGGTATCCACACCGGCGATAGTATCACCGTCGCCCCGGCGATGACCCTGAGCGATACCGCTTACCAGCGGATGCGTAACCAGGCGATTCAGGCCATGCGCTCCCTGGGCAATTTTGCCGGTGGTTGCAACATTCAGTTTGCCCTCAACCCTGAAGATGAAGAACTGATCGTCATCGAGATCAACCCTCGTGTTAGCCGTTCTTCGGCTTTGGCGAGTAAAGCGACGGGGTATCCTATTGCCAAAGTAGCTGCAAAGCTGGCCTTAGGTTACAATTTGGATGAACTTAAAAATCAGATCACCAAAACGACCTCTGCTTATTTTGAACCAACACTAGATTATGTAATTGTCAAAATGCCGCGTTGGAATTTTGCCAAGTTTCCCGGAGCCAATACGACCCTGGGCTTACAAATGAAATCTGTGGGAGAGGTGATGGCTATTGGCCGCAACTTCCTGGAAGCCCTGCAAAAGGCTTGTCAGGGATTGGAGAACAACCGGCAGGGATTGGGCGCCGACAAGAAAGAATGGATTCGTACGGAAGATATTTTACAACGACTTGAAACCGTCAGTGAGGATCGCATTTTCCGCTTGAAAGATGCCTTACGCCTGGGCGTTCCGGAAAGGACTATTCACAAGCTTACCAAAATTGATCCATGGTTCATTAAGCAGATCAAGCGCCTCGTGGATATGGAGCACCACCTGATGCGCTATAATGTACCGGAGGATATTCCCGAAAAATTCTTCCGGGAACTGAAAGAAGTCGGTTACTCGGATGCGCAAATTGCCTGGGTGATGCGGGTAACGGAAGACGAAGTGCGTAAGGTCAGGAAAAAACTGGGCATTACTCGTAC
>JBFIJS010000019.1:0-16457 GCA_041600595.1 Saprospiraceae bacterium
GCAGGTGTGGATCCGGATTTTCCCGGACCGGCCAATCACCCGTAAGCCTTTGGAAGTGAGGATGGGAAAAGGTAAAGGTTCACTTGATCATTATGTGGCCATGGTACAGCCGGGCCGGATCATGTTTGAGATCACCGGTGTATCACAAGAGGTAGCGTTGGAGGCCCTGAGGCTGGCAGCGCAGAAGTTACCTGTTCTGACCAAGGTATCTATGCGACCAGAGGTTGTTAAATTCTGATCATTTTTAAATAAACTAATAAAATGGCAACCAAGAAATTTCTTGAACTTCAAGAATTCAACGATGCAGACCTTCTTACGGAATTAGAGGGAATCGAGGCTGAATATCATAAGATGCGTTTCGACCACAATGTCCGGGGTTTGGATAATCCAATGGAGATGAAAGAACTCCGCAAAGACATTGCCCGGCTGAAAACTGAAATTCGCCGTCGGGAAGTCAGTAAGATGTCAGAGGCTGAACTTGCCAAGCGTAGCAAGATCAGGGCTCGGCGCAGTTGGAAACATTAAGCTATCAACCATTATAAATTCCATTCATGGAAAATAGTAGAAATCTTAGAAAAACAAAAATTGGGGTAGTTGTCAGCAACAAGATGGACAAAACCATCAACGTCGTAGTAGAACGTCGTCTTGCTCACCCCATCTACGGAAAATCTGTGAAGCTGTCGAAAAAATTCATGGCACACGACGATAAGAACGAGTGCAGCATTGGTGACAGAGTCCGGATAATGGAGACCCGCCCATTGAGTAAGTTCAAGCGCTGGCGTTTGGTTGAAGTTCTTGAAAAAGCTAAATAAAAAGTGGTTCGGGAAACGGGCCGTTTTTATTCAACAGAAACTTTATAAATTAATATAAAATGATCCAGCAGGAATCGAGACTCAAAGTAGCTGATAACAGCGGTGCCAAAGAAGTGCTCTGTATTCGGGTATTGGGTGGGTCAGGCCGCCGTTATGCATCCGTTGGGGATGTAATTGTGGTATCGGTAAAAGATGCCTCTCCGGGAGGCGTAAAAAAAGGAACGGTTTCTAAAGCCGTTGTTGTACGTACCAGGAAAGAAATCCGCCGCAAGGACGGTTCGTACATCCGATTCGACGACAACGCCTGTGTGTTATTGACTGCCAATGACGAGCCGCGGGGAAGTCGTATTTTCGGACCTGTTGCACGTGAGCTGAGGGAAAAAGATTACATGAGAATCGTTTCGCTTGCTCCCGAAGTGCTTTAATCATTTTACACTAACAGAATTTAACACGATAATTCACTGATTATCATGGCAAAAAAAGCTAAAAAGACCAGGTTTGCACCCAAGTTGCACATTAAAAAAGGCGACCGGGTAATGGTGATCGCCGGTAACGATAAAGGCGAAACTGGGGAAGTACTCGAAGTATTTCCATTGAAGAACAGGGCCATTGTTGAAAATTTGAACATGGTCAAAAAACACCAAAAACCAACTCAGGATAACCCTGGTGGCATTATCGATCTGCCTGCCTCTATCCACTTGTCCAACTTGATGCTGCTCGATCCCAAAACGGGTGAGCCAACGAGAATAGGCCGCAAGCTGGTGGATGGTAAGCTCGTACGGTACGCCAAGAAATCAGGCGAATTGATTAACTAATTTCTTTGGAAAGTCTAATCTGTTTTAGAAATGAAATATACACCAAGGCTTCTTGCTAAATATAAAAACGAGGCAATTCCTGCCCTGAAGGAACAATTCCAGTACGGTAATGTAATGGAGGTGCCCAAATTGGTAAAGATTTGCATCAATCAAGCTGTTGGCCAGGCAACGCAGGACAAGAAGCTTATTGACATAGCCCAAAAAGAACTCACCGAGATCGCCGGCCAAAAAGCCGTAGTTATTAAGGCCAAGCGTTCGGTTTCGAACTTCAAACTGAGGGAAGGAATGCCGATCGCCGTAAGGGTTACTTTGAGGCACACTAAGATGTGGGAATTTATGGATCGTCTGATCACGGTTGCACTTCCACGTGTTCGTGACTTCCGGGGTATCAACGACAAGAGCTTCGATGGCCGCGGTAACTACTCAATGGGTGTCACCGAGCACATCATTTTCCCGGAAATCGACCTGGACAAGGTGAACAAGATCACTGGTATGGACATCACTTTTGTGACTACTGCCAAGACCGATGCCGAAGCACTTTCCCTGTTGAAGTCAATCGGTATGCCTTTCAAAAACAAAAGCAATAATAATTAAAAGACCTCCGGGTTTTTTCAATAGTAATATCAATTAACAATGGCAAGAAAATCACTTATAGCTAGGGAAAGGAAAAGAGCCAAAATGGTAGCTAAATATGCTGCCCTGCGCAAGAAGTTGAAAGAAGAAGGACAATACGAAGAGTTGGATAAACTTCCTCTGAATTCAAATCCGATCCGTTTGCACAACCGGTGCCAACTGACGGGCCGTCCTAAAGGATACATGCGCAAATTCGGCCTTTGCCGGGTCAAGTTCCGGGAGATGGCACTGGACGGGAAAATCCCTGGAATAACAAAAGCAAGCTGGTAAACATTTTCTTGCTATTGACTATAAGGTGCCAACTGATATAGTCAACAGTCAGAGGCCAATCGCATTCAAAATGATAGTAACTGATCCAATTGCAGACTTTTTGACCCGCATCCGTAATGCACAAATGGCGGGGCACCGGATAGTAGAAATTCCTGCATCCAACGAAAAAAAGGCTATGACCAAAATCCTTTATGACACTGGTTATATCCTGAAATATAAATTTGACGATGATGCCAGTTATTCAGGTGTCATTAAGATCGCTTTGAAATATGACAAGGTGACGAGGGTTCCGATCATCCGCGAACTGAAAAGGGTGAGCCGGCCAGGTCTTCGTCAGTATCGCAAGGCCAGCGAATTGCCAAGGGTAATCAACGGCTTGGGTATTGCCATCATTTCAACGTCCAAAGGAATTATGACAGATAAGCAGGCCAGAGAAGAGAACGTTGGCGGCGAGGTACTCTGCTTTATTTCCTAATTTATAATTTTCAATTTTTAACTAACTGTAATATGTCACGGATAGGAAAAATGCCCATCACCATCCCTGCAGGTGTGGAAGTGAAAATAAGTGATAAAAAGCTTATTACCGTTAAAGGGCCAAAAGGCGAATTAACCCAGCAGCTCGATGCAGATCTGGACGCTTCTGTTGAAAATGGCGTGCTGACGGTAACCCGCCCTACAGAACAAAAAAGGCACCGGGCGATGCACGGTCTTTACCGTTCGCTTATCAACAATATGGTAGTGGGCGTTTCCACAGGTTTTGTCAAAGAACTTGAGGTCATCGGGGTAGGTTACAGGGCTGCCAATACCGGCCAGTTATTGGAAATGTCTTTGGGTTTTTCTCACCCGGTTATGTTTTACATTCCAGAGGAAGTAAAAGTAACGGCCGGTCAGGAAAAAGGAAAGAACCCAATTATCAAACTGGAGAGTGCTGACAAACAGCTCCTCGGCCAGATAGCGGCTAAAATCAGATCTTTCCGTAAGCCAGAGCCATATAAAGGCAAGGGTATCCGTTTTGTTGGTGAGGAAATTCGCCGTAAAGCTGGTAAGACTGCTGGTAAATAATCTGAACATTAAATTTCATTCTAATAAAGTCAGAAGACGATGAAGTTCAATAAAGAAAATCGTAGGAAGCGCATCCACTACCGGGTTCGCAACAAGATCAAAGGAACCGTTGAGCGCCCGCGTATCAGTGTGTATCGCAGCAACAAGGAGATATATTGCCAATTGGTAGATGATAATAATGGTCATACTATCGTAGCGGCTTCCTCTCGTGATGCAGCTTTGCGTGGTTCTGCCGGAACCAAGGTGGAAATCGCTAAATTGGTTGGAAAAGCGCTGGCTGAAAAGGCAATTGCTGCCAATGTGTCCGCAGTGGTTTTCGACCGGAGCGGTTATCTCTACCACGGCAGGGTAAAAGCCCTTGCGGAAGGTGCCCGTGAAGGAGGTCTTCAATTCTAATAATTAAATCGGCTTACAGACCATAAAAAAAAAATCAATGGCAAAAAGCAACGTTCAAAAGATTAAAGTCGTAGAATCTGAAATTAAAGAAAAGCTTGTCAGCTTGAACCGGGTTGCGAAGGTAACCAAAGGTGGACGGACTTTCAGTTTTGCTGCAGTCGTAGTCGTTGGAGATGGAAACGGCAGGGTAGGACAAGGCCTCGGCAAAGCACGTGACGTAACAGAAGCTATTACTAAGGGCATTGCTGATGCCAAAAAGAGCATGATCAAAGTGCCAATCATCAACGGCACTATTCCGCACGAGCAAAAAGGAAAATACGGAGCAGGCAGAGTTCTGATTCGTCCGGCTTCTGATGGGACAGGTGTGATTGCCGGAGGTGCCATGCGTGCCGTTTTAGAAATAGCAGGTATTCACAACGTGCTTTCCAAGTCAATGGGCTCATCCAACCCGCACAACGTGGTGAAAGCAACCATCGACGCATTGTCGAAGTTGAGAAGCCCGCTTGACATATCTCGTACCAGAGGTATCTCTCTGACGAAAGTATTTAATGGATAATCAGCATCCTGTCTTTTAGCCGGGAGCATAACATTTAAATCATGGCCAAAGTAAAAATAACTCAGATCAAAAGTGTTATTGATCGTCCAAAGCGACAAAAAGAGACGATGCGATCGCTGGGTTTTCGTAAAATGAACCAGACTGTTGAGCACAATGCGACACCACAAATCATTGGTATGATCGCTAAAGTTCAGCACCTCGTTAAGGTAGAACAAGTTTAAAAAGATAAATTAATACCTGATTTTGCAGGGTTAATTTAAAACAACAATAAAGAGATGGAACTTCATAACTTAAAACCTGCCAAGGGAGCTGTCAAGAAGAGAAAAAGAATCGCAAGAGGTCAGGGTTCTGGCTTTGCCGGTACCGCCGGTAAAGGACATAAAGGGGCCAAATCCCGTGCAGGTCACAACGAAAAAAGAGGTTTTGAAGGTGGACAAACGCCACTTCAGCGCCGGCTGCCCAAGATTGGATTCAAAAGTCCGAACCGGGTAGAATACGTTGGTATCAACCTCAAACGTTTGCAGGAGTTGGTCGAGAAATATGAGATGACCGAAATCACTCCGGACGTACTTCTTTCAAAAAGGCTCATCAAGAAAAACGATAAGATTAAGATTTTAGGCAAAGGAGAATTGACCAGCACAGTGCAGGTAACTTCGCACGCAGCTTCTGCCTCTGCCAAACAAGCTATTGAGAAAAACGGCGGTACTATCAACATACTTGGGGCTTAATTCACAGTGATTACCGCCTGTTCCCAACATCAGGCCACTACACACTTCACTGAACTTGAGCATCAGACATTTACGTTTGCACGGGTACTTAGTTTACTGGCAGACATAATAGCTTTAAGAATTTCCGATGAAAAAATTTATTGCGACCCTCCAGAATATCTGGAAAATCAAGGAATTGAGAGAACGAATTGGATGGACATTACTTATGCTGTTTATATTCCGGCTCGGTTCTTTTGTCGTTTTGCCAGGTGTTGTTCCAGCTGCATTAGATGCAGCGGGCGCTGGCGGTTCTGCCAACGACCTGTTGGGATTGGTCAACCTCTTTACAGGTGGTGCCTTTCAGAATGCCTCCATCATGGCATTAGGTATCATGCCTTACATCACAGCTTCCATCATTGTACAGCTCCTCGGCTTTGCGATGCCCTATTTCCAGAGATTACAGCAGAAAGAGGGAGAGAGTGGAAGAAAAAAACTGCAACAAATTACCCGCTTACTGACTGTTGCCATTACGCTGGTACAGGGAGGTGGGTATCTGACATATATTAACTCCATTCCGGGTGCTATCGATCCGACAGTGGGCAAAGGGATTTTCTGGTTGTCCAGCACGATCATCTTGTCCGCAGGAACGGTCTTCGCCATGTGGTTGGGCGAGAAGATCACTGATAAAGGTATCGGTAATGGTGCCTCACTGTTGATCACCATTGGTATCATCGCTGCGTTGCCACAAGCTTTGGCGGGTGAGATTGCCCTGCAGATCAGTACCAATGGCTTCTTTATGCTGATTTTAGAATTGGCTCTGTTCTTCCTGATTATCATGGCGACAGTATTGATCGTCCAGGGTGTCAGAAAGGTGCCAATCCAGTTTGCCAAACACATGGTACAAAGAGGGGCAACCAATATGCCGGCGGCTGGCCAACGGGATTATATTCCGATCAAAGTAAACGCTGCGGGTGTGATGCCTATCATCTTTGCTCAGGCCTTGATGTTCGTACCAGCAACGGTAGCGCAGTTCGCTTACACTGGCAACACTGCTCCGACCGGGGTCATGCGTCAGTTGATCGATCCGTTTTCTTTTACATCTTCGATGATTGTTTTCCTGTTGGTGGTTGGATTTACGTATGTGTACACTGCACTGATTGTAAACCCCACGCAATATGCTGAATATTTGAAAAGGCAAAATGCTTTCATTCCCGGTATCAAACCTGGAAAGCCAACTGCCGATTTTATCGATACCATTACGACCAGGGTAACCTTACCCGGTTCGATATTCCTTGGCCTTATCGCCGTTCTTCCAGCATTGGCGACTGCTTTCGGCGTCAATCCGGCTTTCGCTATATTCTTTGGAGGAACATCACTTTTGATCGGTGTGGCCGTGGTTCTGGATACTTTGCAACAAATTGAAAGTCACCTGCTGATGCGCAGATACGATGGCCTGGTGAAGTCAGGAAGGTTGCAGGGGCGTTCAAGAATGCAGGGTATTGGTTCAAGCATGTGATCCCTGTTAAAAGTGCGTGCGTTTTTTGCGCACCGGGATATGGGTTTCAAATATTCGTGCTCTGGGGAAATGAAGGAAACGATTAGGTTTCCGGATGTTCTCCAAAGCACGATTTTTTTTTGGGAGCTTTTTAATTTAAGTTTTTATCGGGTAGGACTCGTCCTCCCTTTCATCAAAAGATTTTGCTAAATCGATTATAACTAAATGGTCAGAGGATTAATTCACAGACAAAAGTCAAACAACATTATTTACAAAACTGACGAGCAAATAGAAATGCTGAGGGAAGCCTGTTTGTTGGTGTGTAAGGTACTGACCTATGTAGGTGAAACAATCAGGCCGGGCATTACCGGCGAAGAACTGGACCGCCAGGCAGAGCAGATTATCAGGGACCACGGAGCTATTCCTGCTTTTAAGGGATACGAAGGGCAGTACGGAGCTTTTCCAAGTTCTTTGTGTATTTCGATTAACGAAGTTGTCGTCCATGGCATCCCGTCTAAAGAAGCGTTCAAGGACGGGGATATAGTCTCCGTAGATTGTGGAACGATCATGCCTACTGGTTTTCATGGAGATGCGGCTTATACTTTTCCTCTGGGAGAAGTAAAAGAAGAGGTATTACAATTGTGCCGGGTGACGAAAGCGTCTTTATACCGCGGTATCAATAATGCGGTACACGGGAAGCGACTGGGGGATATCAGCCATGCCATCCAGCACTACACAGAAAAAGAACATGGTTATTCCGTCGTGCGAGAGTTGGTCGGTCATGGAATCGGGAAGTCGTTGCACGAAGATCCGGAAGTTCCAAATTTTGGAAAACGCGGCAATGGATTGAAACTGATGGAAGGATTGGTCATCGCTGTAGAACCGATGATCAACCTGGGAAAAAAAGAAGTCGCTCAGGGAAAAGACGGATGGACGATTTATACGAAAGACCGTCTGCCGTCGGCACATTATGAGCACACCGTTGCCGTCAGAAAGGGGAGTGTAGATACCCTTTCCAACCATGCTCCGGTAGAAGAAGCCATCAGAAAAAACCCCAATGTAAATGAGGTTGTTTCTGCTGATGAACTGACAGGGGCCATGTGATTTACCCCAGTTTTCAAAAGAATTTCAAGTGCGAAGATTTTTTTTTTCCAAAAGTTTTATGTCTAATTGATTTTCGTATCTTTGCGCTCCGAAATTTTGAAGCATGGCTAAAAAGAACCTAATTAAACAGGATGGTATCATAGAAGAGTCTCTATCCAATGCTATGTTTAGGGTAAAGCTCGAAAACGACCACATGATCGTGGCCACTATCTCCGGTAAAATGAGGATGAACTACATCCGCATTCTGCCTGGCGACAAAGTATCGGTGGAAATGTCCCCTTACGATTTAACAAGAGGACGGATCACGTATCGTTACAAATGATTTCTTAACAAATACAATCTGAATTATGAAAGTCAGAGCATCAGTCAAAAAGCGTTCAGTAGACTGTAAAATTGTCAGAAGAAAGGGAAAAGTTTATATCATAAACAAGAAAAACCCTAAATTCAAACAACGTCAAGGATAAAAAATAGGCAGTCCTCCTTTTCTGCAACAGATCAAGGGACCGTCTATGTTTTTTAATTAATATTCTTTTTATGGCACGTATTGCAGGTATCGATTTACCACGGAATAAAAGAGGCGTCATTGGTTTAACCTATATTTTCGGTATAGGTCCTACAAGGTCTAAAAATATCCTGGCCAAAGCAGGTATTGATGAGAACTTGAAGGTAAGTGACTGGTCGGATGACAATGTCCGTACCATTGCCCAAATCATCCAAGACGATTATAAAGTGGAGGGTGAATTAAGGTCTGAAGTTCAAATGAGTATCAAGCGCTTGATGGACATTGCTTGTTACCGGGGATTGCGTCATCGTAAGGGGTTGCCTCTCAGGGGACAGCGTACGCGGACGAATGCACGGACCAGAAAAGGCCGCAAGAAAACTGTTGCAAACAAGAAAATGGTAACTAAGTAGTGAGCCAACGGTTTGCAATTTTCAGTTTCACAGTCAACTAAAATTTGCATAACCTGGTGCCAATAGCAAATTAATTCAAATGGCAAAGATCAGATCAAAAGTAAAAGCCAAGCGGAAAGTTAAAGTGGAGCCAGAAGGTCTCGCTTATATCCAGGCTTCTTTCAATAATATCATTGTTACGCTTACCAATAAAAAGGGAGATGTAATCAGTTGGGGGTCTGCAGGTAAAGCTGGCTTCCGCGGATCAAAGAAAAATACTCCGTATGCGGCACAGGTAGCTGCCACTGACGCTGCCAAGTCTGCTTACGAGGCCGGCTTGCGTACCGTAGTTGTTTATGTTAAGGGCCCGGGTTCTGGACGGGAGGCAGCTATCCGCTCGATCGACCAGGCAGGAGTAAAAGTTTCAAAGATCCAGGATGTTACTCCTATCCCGCACAACGGATGCCGTCCGCCTAAGCGCCGGAGGGTTTAATCTTCTTACTTAATTGGCTATCGAATAATTGTAATTTTTAATAATGGCAAGATATACCGGACCTAAACAAAAGAAAGCAAGGGCATTTGGAGAACCGATCTTTGGTTTCAGCAAAGCCTTTGAAAAGAAAAAATACCGCCCTGGCATGCACGGTAACTCCCGTCGTCGCCGGCAAGCTTCTGACTACGCTCTCCAGTTGATGGAAAAGCAGAAAGCCAAGTACACTTATGGTGTGCTGGAGCGTCAGTTCCGCAACCTGTTTGAAACTGCCAGCAGCAAGCACGGTGTTACGGGTGTTAACCTCCTCCAGTTTCTGGAAGCCAGACTGGACAATACTGTGTTCCGCCTGGGACTTGCTCCCACCAGAAGAGCAGCCCGCCAGTTGGTAAATCACAAGCACATTGTGTTGAACGGTATCGTTACCAACATCCCTTCTACTCAGCTGCGTCCCGGTGATGTCGTTGAGGTCAGAGGACAGTCAAGGGCTCTGAACATTGTAGTCGAACAAGTTGGAAAGAAAACCGACATTAAAAAATACGGTTGGTTAGAATTCAACCCTGATAAAATGAGGGGAGTATTTCTCGCCTACCCGGAAAGAGAACAGATACCAGAGAAGATCAACGAACAATTGATCGTTGAACTTTACTCTAAATAGTAAAAGAAAGGATAAACGGGCTTTTGCCCGTTCATCCTTTTACCATTTCAATAAAGGCTGTCGAACTCTTACCGACCGGCCATTGCTGATGTGCACAAAACGGCATTTCCTCTTTACTTCATTTCATCTAAAGTTTTCAAAATAATATGAGCATTCTAAATTTCCAGAAACCTGACAAAATCATGATGCAAAAAGCAACTGATTTTGAGGGTACTTTCGAATTCAGGCCTTTAGAGCCTGGTTTCGGCCAAACTATTGGAAACTCCCTGAGGAGAATCTTACTTTCTTCCCTTGAAGGGTTTGCCATCTCTGCTGTTCGTATAGCCGGGGTCGACCACGAATTTGCTACCATCAAGGGTGTCGTACAAGATGTCCTGGATATTGTGCTCAACCTGAAACAGGTTCGTTTGAAGCAACTGATTCAAGGCGAAGACCTCGCCAGTGAAAAAATTTACCTGACGATTAGCGGAAAGGAAGAGTTTCGTGCGGGCGATATTGAAGAACATACCAATGTTTTCAAAATCATGAACCCGGACCTGCTCATTTGCAGTATGGAGCCTTTTGTGAACCTGGAATTAGAACTCACCGTTACCAAAGGCAGGGGCTATGTACCGGCAGGAGAGAACCTGCCTAAAGATGCACCAATCGGGGTGATTCCATTGGACGCCATTTATACGCCCATCAAAAACGTGGCTTATAAAGTCGAAAATACCCGTGTAGGTCAGCGGACTGATTATGAGTTGCTGACAATTGATGTCAAAACAGATGGAACGATCCATCCTGAAGACGCTATCAAGGAAGCATCCAGGATTATGATTCATCACCTGATGCTGATTACTGACGAATACATCAGCATGCCTGATGAAACCAGCCGCCGGGATGATGTTGTGGATGAACATGTGCTGCACATGCGGAAATTGCTCAAGACTTCCCTGGAAGATCTCGACCTTTCTGTCCGTGCCTACAACTGTCTGAAAGCTGCCAAGATCAACTCCCTGTCTGAGTTGGTTAAATACGATACACACGAGCTGCTGAAGTTTAGAAATTTCGGAAAAAAATCACTCGTGGAAATCGAAGAACTATTGCAGGAAAAAGGTTTGACTTTCGGCATGGACTTGTCGAAGTACAAACTGGACGAAGAATAATAAATATACTGCCGGGCCATTTTCGGAAAGTCCGGCATTCATCAATTATTAACTACAATTACCTGTAGAGGTCCCATGTAGGAAATCCAGGTGTTGTGAAGATCACTAAAAACTTAAATCAACATGAGGCACGGTAAGAAATTTAATCATTTGGGCAGAACATCTGAGCACCGCAAAGCATTGCTCAAAAACTTGTCTATCGCCCTGATAGAGCACAAACGCATCCAAACAACACTGGCGAAGGCTAAGGCATTGCGTCGTCATATCGAACCGCTGATCACCAAAGCCAAAACCAATTCTACTCACAGCCGCCGTGTTGTTTTCAGTTATCTGCAAAACAAGGAGGCGATCAAAGAACTGTTCGGCCCTATTGCTGCAGAAGTTGGTGATCGTCCGGGTGGTTATGTACGGGTCATCCGCACTGGTTTCCGGAAAGGAGATGGTGCCGAAATGGCCTTGATCGAATTAGTCGATTTCAACAACGATTACACTGGCAAAGCTTCCGGAGACGAAGGCTCAGGCAAGAAGAAGCGCCGTCGTCGTCGTGGCAAATCAGCCGGGGCTGCTACTGCCGCCGCTGCTGCCACTACAACAGTAGCTGCCGCCGCTGCGGACGCTGCTACCGAAGAAGAATAGTCGTATTCAATACGTCAATAATGATAAAACGGGCAGTCCATGTATTTGGACTGCCCGTTCTTTTTTTGTGCTGCCAGCCGTTTCTTTAGGGCTGAGCTGCCAAATCCTCCTTCCTGTTGTTTTTAGCATCCAGATAATCGTACCATGCGCTCCTGGGCAGCACGAAAAAGACGCCGTTTGCCCTGGCCGGCATGTAATCCATTTTAAAAGAGGGATTTAGTTTGCGCAGCGTTGAGAGCTCAACGCCAGTGACAGCGGAAACAGACGGCAGTGAAATAGAGGTGTACAGCCGTGCAGCCATTGGTTCCAGATGGAACAACTCCGATGTCGATGGAAAAATACCGTGCAGGGTGTGGAAAGTCCCGGTATAACAGGCTGCTATGTACCGGCTGATGTACCGCTGGGTTTCTTTTGGAAGAGCCTCTTTAATCGTCCAATAATCATCGTTTTGATATTCACGGATCGTGCGGGAAAGACGGGTCGGCCCACAATTGTAGGCGGCAAGTGCGAGTTCCCACGTGCCAAACCTTTTGTACAGCTTTTTCAGGTATTTGATCGCAGCTTCGGTCGATTTGTAAGGATCTTTTCTTTCGTCCATGTACTTGTCGATCGTCAGACCGAGGTACCTGCCCGTCGAAGGCATGAATTGCCACAAGCCCGCTGCTCCGGCATACGAAACAGCGTAGGGGACCATGGATGATTCAACCATTGGCAAATATTTCAGGGATTTGGGCATTCCGTGCAATTCCAGGTAATGTTCGAAAATGGGGAAATAAATTTTGCCCTCTCCCAACATCCGTTCTGTGTCCTGGTATCCGTAGGTTAGAAACCGGCGAAGGTAAGCAGCTACATCCTGGTTGAATTCGGCCTTAACGGAACAATCCATCATATTCAGCCGGAGTTTTAGGATGTCGTAGTCAAGTGCTTCTTTGGGAGGAGTCGTATTGTCGGGTGTGCCATTATTGGCCAACAGGTTAGTAGAAGCCGTGCATAAAAGCACAGCCATGATGAATGTACATAGGTAAGTTCTCATGGGTGTATGAATATGTTCAATGTTTATATCGCCTTTGTGGGGGGAGGGAAATCAGCGGACGCTTTTTTCTTAACAAAAGCTTCTTTCATGGGTAAGACCTACCTGAAATGGCCAGGTCTGATCATAATAATCCAAATTTGTTACGTAGCCGGAAATAGCTGAGGGAATTCGTTTTTTAATAAATTAAATACTGATAGTCAATTACTTACGGGCGGGGGAAAGCATCGGGTCGATAAACTAATGGCATGATTTATCGACGCCTAAATGTATCGTAGTGAAAAAATGTTGCCAAAAAGAGAACCTGGTAGTTTCGTACCGCCCGGAGCCTCCAGCTCCGAACTCCGAAAAAGACCTCCCGGAAAAGATAGGCGGGCAAAAGAATAGGGGCTGTTCCGGCCGGCTCGCAATCAAAGCCCGCAGAGGTCAAACAGGGCCTTTGACGGACAATCTGGTTGCTCGTTTTCCAATACCAAACGTTAATCAAATCGTTTGAAAGCATTCATCAGGCGACTGGGTATTTCTCCTTTTGAAGATTCGAGATAGTCTTCGTAGGAGCAGGGGATCAGGCGGTGGCGTTGCAGTTTTTTCTTTGTCTGAACGGGTACCTGGAGCCACCAACGGCCCGTCTTGTTGCTTTTCCAAAAAGTAAATTGCTGGTCGTGGTCCTTGAGTTCGACAATATATTCGACCAACTGATCCATAGAAACCGGGAAGTCATTTTGCCGGTTGTAAAAGCCATCGAGAAAGTACCACACCATCTGGGCGATCGTCTGAGCGGTGAGCCCATCCCGGTCCAGATCGGCCTGATAACCGTAAAAGCCTATCGATGTCAACTTGTCGTTCATGCCGGCGTAGCGGCTGATCTGACAGGCTTCTTCGCTAAAAAAGCCACTCGGGTTGGCATTGCGGGTGGCCGGTGCATCTGCGTATTTCAATGCGCTGATGTGAAAACTCATCAGGTCTGCATCCCTGATAAACGGCTCCAGCCCCGACAAGTTAGCTTTGGCCTTACCGAGGCGGACATAATCGAAGAAACAGTTTTCCAAAAAATGATAAACACTCTCCTCCACAAAATGCGATTGGCTGCCGATGGTCGTGAAATGAAACAACCGGTATTCCCCTTCCAGAATCGGGTTGAGATAAAACCCTTCCAACTCCGACTTTTTTGGATGGTAGGCTATCCGGTCTTTTACCTCCACCACGCTGACGGAGGGCTGGCACGCATGGTGAGCCAGAAATTGTGCCTGCGTAAACTTTCCCTCGTGCCCGAGAATGATGGGGCAAATGCCGCCTTCTATCAACTCCTGGATCAGCGGGGTGATGAATCCATTCTCTTCTTTGCGCAGATTTCCCAGGTCAGCGACTTTCAATTTTGCAAAAGGAAAAGTCATTTGATACAAGGCCCTTCTGACGGCATTGGCCTCGTTGTCGCCAATACCGATCAGGGCGACCTGTGTCTTTTTCAGATCGGGCAAATCGTCGAGGTAACACTGCAGTCGGTTTCCAAAACTTTTTTTGTCCTTGTTGTTGCTGAAAAGCTTCCTGTCCAGTGGTTTTAACCAGTTGTCTAACATATTGAAGATAGTTGGAGTAGCACAGGCTTAACTTCCGGAAGGTCTGTTTATCCGGCTTCGAAGTACCTTCCGATCAGTACACCTACCTCCGACAGTCCTGAAAAGAGGTGTTCGTCGTCGACCGGATAAAGTTGCCCGTATTCCTGTCTGCTGAATTTCATTTCGGCAAATGTATAAATAGCTGCCATTTTATGTGGGACTCATCGTGCGGGGAAAACAACCCGTTTGGAAAGGGAAACCCCGGCGATGGTTGTAAGTCATTCATTTACAGATTATTGTGCATGTGTTTTTGGCCTGAATATTATAATTTCTTAAAAATAAACCCGGCAAGTGTACCGGCCCGCCTGCGATGACTCGCAACCTGCGAGAATAGCTTAAGTCCGCAGTAAAGAGCAAATTAAATCTGGTAAAATTGGCTTTCGGACCGGACAGGCGGCTCTTTTTCTAATAACAATACCTCGTTTTGAATAATATTTGCTGCTTCCCCCACCAGAATCATTCGCTTAGCGGTAGGGCAACCCGCTCATTCTTACCATAAAAATACCTGTCAAAGTTTGAATCCTTGCCCGGTGGCATCTTACCCCACCGGGTGTCAATTTCTGGACATAAGCCGGTTTGTTTGTCGTATTTGTTTTTACTTTGTGGTGGAGGTCTGTCCGGTTTCAAACCCGGTTGTTGCAGTTCACAGGCGTCTGATATTTTACCATCTTCATTTATTGGGAAAATTTAGTCGTGGACAGCAGAACGGTCAAATTTTGGAAAAGCCATATTTCGGGATTTGATCTTAATTACCCGTTATTCCCTGCCCTAATCGGGAAATGGCTCAAGCTTCCCGGATGTCAAATTTTTGAATTGGCATAGAAGCGTTTTTTTGGGAGATGAAATAGTATTGATAATGTTTAAACGCGTAAAACTGGTACTGGGTACACTAATAGTGAGTTTGCTGGGCTTGCCATTCGGCCTTGCGCAAAGCGAATCCCTGCTGGGTACAACCCTCTGGAGCCAATCAGGCGAGACGCCTGCCCATATGTGGGAGTTCGGTGTCCACCATGGTGTTCCCCTGGCATTCGGCGATTTGAAATTTATGCCCGGCTACGGCGGCGGCTTCCACGTACGCCGTGCTTTGGATTATGTTTTCTCTGTACGGGGTGAAGCTTTTTTGGGCAATATGCGGAATAAAAACACTTACGATGGCCAAACCAAAACCACCTGGAACGGTGGCACTCTTGAGATCATAGCCTCCTTAAACAGTCTGGTCTGGAGTGCCCGAAAAAGCAAGAAGACCAACCTGTATGGTCTGATCGGTGCGGGGCTCAATGCTTTTGAAGTCGAAGTGGTGAATGCCATTTCGTCGGATATCAAACCCAAGGCGTACAACCTGCAATCCCACGGCGGACTCGGACTTGGTTTTTCGGTCCGAATCAATGACCGGCTGAACGTAGGTCTGGAAACCAAGGCCTGGATACTTTTCGGACACGACAACGACCGGCTCGATGCCGTCGAGAGACAAGAAGGGGACGTGCTTTCCTATTCCAGCCTCCGGCTAAATGTTAACCTTGGCGATAAAAAAGCTAAATCTGAACCGCTTTACTGGGTGAATCCGATGGGCGTGCTGTTGCGGGATATTACCGAACTAAAAAGCCGGCCATCGCTGGATATGACGGATACCGATCAGGATGGCGTCATCGATTTGCTCGATCAGGACAACAACACACCGCCCGGGGTACAGGTGGATACCCGGGGACTGGCCCTTGACAGCGATGGTGACGGCATTCCGAACCAAGAAGACCCTTTTCCCTTTTTCTCTTCCGATCGGGCAATTGCCGAGCTGATGAGAGCTGATCCGGTAGCTACGGAAGCTGATGTGGAAAGGATCATTCAACAACGTTTGGTGGAATACAACCGGACCGGAAAGGTTCCGCAACCCGGTAACGAAAATAAGGGAGGGGCTGATCCGGCGCCCGATGTTTCGGCAGATCGAACCGCCGCAACTAATAAAACAGCACTGGCAGACTGGTTTTTACCGCTTATACATTTCGAAATTGACGGCTTCCATGTTCGATACGCGGATTACGGAAGCTTGTCCAGTATCGCCAAAATGATGCAGGAGGATCAGCATCTGCGATTGGTGGTGACGGGATTCACTGATAAAACCGCTTCTACGGCGTACAATAATTCCC
>JBFIJS010000020.1:0-15869 GCA_041600595.1 Saprospiraceae bacterium
CCCGATGTCGGCGGGCTTTTCGTGGGCATCTTTAAACGTTGAATCGCCCGCAAACTGAGCCATGCTGTCACCTTCGGTGTTTCCGTCGGGCGCAGGACTGGTACATTTCACAAAAAGGAAAGAGACCAGCAGGAGGAGAAAGGGAAGGAATAGTTTGTTTGTCATAATTGATGTTTGAATGTAGTGATTAATGTTGAGTGGGAGTGGTTTCGAAGAAACCCGTCATTTATCAGGAAAGAACGCTGCGGAAAAATAGTTTATGAATCAGGGTCAGATATTTTCCGGCGAAAGGTTTTTGGTCGGAAAATGTGTTGGTCCCGCAAAAGAAAGAGGCCTGATCTCGACAAAGCAGACAGCCCCGGCCTGGTCGTCAAAAACTGGCGGGGTACGATAAGCACTTACTTTTCAGCAACCACAATGTATTGATAATCGAGTGAACAGTCGTCAGATTCTTTGATGTTGAAACCGGCCTCGTAGAGTTCGTTTTCCGTTTTGTAAAGTTCCAGCCGCTGGCGCTGCGATGGGAATTTAATGGGAATACGTTTTTTCTTAAACTCCACGATGATGAGCTGGCCGTTTTCCGGAAGGACACTCCAGAGGTGTTTCAAATAATTGATGCGGTCGCCGATGTAGATGTAAGTGTTGACAATCAGGATGATGTCCACCTCTCCGGGTGCGAGTTTGGAATCGCTGGGGGTTACGAGTCGGGTTTCGAGCCGCCCCTGGTATTCAGGTTTTAGCTGAATCATTTTGGCACTGTCGATCAAGTCGATCAATTGCTGATCGATTTCCAGCGCAATAACTTTTTTGGCGTGTTGGGCGAGACGAAAAGTAAAAAAATCACCGGAGCCGGCTCCCAGGTCAGCCACTACTTTTTCACTGAGATCGCCCATTTTGTCAATTACTTTTTCCGGTTTTTGCCAAACGTCCCGGCCGGGTGGGTTGTACTGTTTGAGCAATTCATCCAGTCCCGCCTCCGCCTGATTATCAGCGGGAGCTTGCAAGCGGGAAGTATCGGTCGAAGTTCCGTCGGCAGGAGCCGTTGAGGCGGTGTCCTCCGCACAACTGGCAAGCACAGAAAGAAAAAGTAGCAGGCAGAACGCGGAAGAGTATTGAATTTTCATGTTGGATGATATCTTTTGTAAAACGGGCCAGTCGCAATGCGGCAGATGCTTCTTTTTTGGAAGAAACGGCGCTAAGATAAATTAAAATCTGTGGGATTAGAAAGCGGGACCCCGAAGTGAATGCGGGGAAAAGTGATGGCCTATCCTGATCCGGTCGAGCGATCCTGTTCACATTTTGAACCGAAAGCCCACACCGTGGATATTTTCGATCTTCAGTGATTCATCATCCTTCAGGTATTTGCGGAGGCGGGAAATGAAGACATCGAGGCTGCGCCCCAGAAAGTAATCGTCTTCTCCCCAGAGTTTTTCGAGGATATCAGATCGTTTGATGACCTGATTTGGTTGTTCGAGGAAAAGTTTTAGCAAGTCGGCTTCGCGTTGGGTAAGTGACTTGGACTCTCCGTCGTTGATAAGATCGAGGTTGTCATAGTCAAATTCATAAGTGCCAAACCGGAAGTTTTTAGCTGAAGTTGGAGCAACGATGGTTCGGCGACGGAGAAATACTTCAATTTTCAGAATCAACTCCTCAATACTGAACGGCTTGGTGATGTAGTCATCAGCGCCCAGTTTCAACCCCTTTATTTTATCTTCTTTCAAGGATTTGGCTGTAAGAAAAATGATGGGCACCTGGGTGTCGAATTTCCGGATTTCTTCTGCGATGGTGAAGCCATCTACGCCAGGCAACATGACATCGAGAATGCACAGGTCAAACTGATGGTTTTCAATAGCATTGATCGCCTCCTGCCCATCCTCAAAATGAGTGACCTCATAACCTTGCAGTTCGAGGTTGTCACGGGTTACGAAGCCGAGGCTGGCGTCATCTTCAACATATAACAAATGAGCTTTCATCGTTGGTGTTTAAATTAGAAATTGGTTTTTGGCGGGGTCTTTTCCTGCCGGAAAAAAGGCCGCTGAAGCAATTACATATCAATTGATACGGTGGTGCCGTGCCCGGGTTCGCTATCGACCGATATTTTCCATCCGTGAACGTCGCAAATATTTTTTGTATAAAACAACCCGAGTCCAAAACCTTTGACATTGTGGACATCCCCCGTGGGCACCCGGTAAAATTTATCGAACAACCTTCCGAGGTTTTCCTTCTCAATCCCGATACCCTGATCTTTAATGATCAATTTCATCCCGCCGCCCGGCAAATCCTTTGTTTGCAGCGTAATCATCGGTTTGTCCTGACAATATTTAATGGCATTGTCCAGCAGGTTGTGGATGATGTTCGTCAGATGGAGCCGGTCGGCATTGACGATAGGAGTTGTTGCCCGGAGGTCTTCCGTGATGGTTCCTCCCGATTTTTCGACTTGCAGCCGGATGCTGTTGAGGATGCTTTGCAGGAGTTCGTGCAGATCGACGTCCTCCCTGTTCAGTTTGAAGTTGTCCTTTTCAATGCGAGCCAGTTGGAGCACTTTTTCCACCTGGTTATTCAGCCGGATGTTTTGTTCCTGAATGATCCGGGCATATCTGGCCAGGCGTTCATTACTCATAATTTCGGGGCTTTTCAAAAACACGTCGGAAGAGATTTTTATCGTGGAAATGGGTGTTTTGAATTCATGGGTCATATTGTTGATAAAATCCTTCTGCATCTCTGACAGTCTTTTCTGCTGCATGATAATGAACATCGAGTACAGGAAAAAAAGAATGGTAACCAGCAGAATGGCCGAAAAGATGATCGTCAGCCGCATGTTGCTGAGGATTTGGGACACCCGGTTGGGAAAACGAACACCGAAATAATAAATGAGATTTTCATCTTGTGTAATGGGAAAATCCTCAGTCAATTCAACGGGTTTGACCTTTTCGGCAGAATAACTGATGTATTTCCCATAGGCCATTTCCCGTGAATCGCAGTTGTACACTCCGTACTCAAAATCTTCCCGCAGGCCCATGGCTTCCAGTTCGGTACGCAGGAAAAACTCCAGGTCTTCCGCGCGGATGATATCGTTGATGTTGACCTCAAAGTAATTCGAAGAGACCTGGTTGATGAGATCGTAGGCGGGCGGCGTGCTTCCCATTTTTTTAAATCGTTCGCCAACGTTTTGCAGGGCAATAATGACATTTTCCTCAAACTCTTTTTCCTCCACGTTCCAGGTATTGATCAACAGGTAGGCCTGTATGGCAATGATGCCAAAGATAGCCAGGGTACCAAACACGATGACCCGAATGATGGTCTTATTGCTCATATTAAAATTATTAACTGATAAAGGCAGGACCTCACAAGGCCCTCAGCGCAAAACAAAAGTCCAGATAGTTCTACCCACTAAAAAACACTTAACACACCGTTAACAGGGACTTTAGCCGGGGTCCCTGCCAGGGCACTTGGAAATTGTGGTTCCAAATAGAGAAAATCGGAGGCGGAAAAACTAACTTTGCGGGCTATTATCAATCATGAACAAACTTACTGCTATCATAAAACCGATCATCGCCATATGTTTCCTGCTTGCTGCGGCCCTGCCTGTTTTTTCGCAGCAAACAGCCAGTCCGTTCGACCTGCTGCCCCGGCTCCCGCAAAGCGATTCTCCCGATAGCCTGATCACCATTTCCATTTCCTCCAACCCCTTCGACATCAACAGGCTTGCTGCCAAACCTGCTTCCAACAACTCTGGTTACACACCTCAGTTTCAGGTTGAACAAGCCAACAAGCCGCTATCGGTCAAGGAAAAAAATGTTTTGTACCAGCGGTTTCTCTTTGCTACCATCATTATGATGATGATCATACTAACGTTGGTCGTTACCATCTTCCGTATTTTCATTGCAAAAATATGGAAAGCATTCCTCAACGATAACATTCTCAGTCAGATGCTGAGAGAGCAGGGAGGAGGCGTCACGATCGGCTATTTCATTCTCTATCTGATGTTTTTCATCAATGCCGGGATCTTTACTTTTTTGGTGTTGAAACACTACGATTACAAAATAGCTGAAACCAATACCGGCACTTTATTCCTTTGCATGGGAGCCATTGCCGGCTTTTATATTTTCAAACATCTGTTACTGGAAATCGTAAAGTTTGTATTCCCGATAGAAAAGGAAATCAGCCGGTATAGTTTTACCGTCATGGTATTCAATATCATCCTGGGCATTTCATTGGTGCCCATGATTTTGTTCATTGCATATGCTTCCCCGGGCATCACCGGATTCCTGATCAAGTTTACGATTGCGCTGCTCTTTGGAGCCATCAGCTTTAGGGGTCTCCGGGGTCTTTTCATCGCCAACCGCTTTTTCGCGTGGCACAAATTCCACTTTTTCTTGTATCTTTGCGTCGTCGAATTGGCGCCTTTGCTAGTCACAATCAAGCTTCTTGGTGTGGTGTAGAAGCGTTCAAAAACATGAGTCGAAAAACAAAAATTTTTTCTTTCGAATGGAAGTAATCAACGGTAAAGTGATGGAGGAGACATACAGAAAAGTGAAAACGATCTTAGTGTCGCAACCCAAACCTGAGCGTTCTCCCTACTATGATCTTGAAACCAAATATGGACTGACAATTGATTGGCGGCCTTTTATCCATGTGGAAGGGCTTACAGCTAAAGAATTCCGCAAGCAAAGGATTCGCCCCGATGAATATTCAGCGATCATTTTTACAAGTAAAAACGCCATTGACCACTTTTTCCGCCTTTGCGAAGAGATGAGGGTCAAGATGTCACAGGACACAAAGTATTTTTGTAAAACGGAAGCCGTAGCCAATTACCTGCAAAAGTTCATTGTTTACCGGAAACGTAAAGTCTTTGCCGGTGTAAGATCGGTGCTGGACCTGAAACCGGCACTCATGAAGCACAAGGATAAGGAGAAATTCCTGCTGCCCACTTCTAATTTGGGTTCTGGTAATTTCGGAGACTTCCTGGAAACGAACGGGTTTGACTGGAAACAGGCTATGATGTACCAAACCGTGACCAGCGACCTTAGCGACCTCAAAGACATCTACTACGACATTATTGTTTTCTTTAGTCCATTGGATATAAAAGCATTGTTCGAGAACTTCCCCGATTTTGAGCAGAAAGTAACCCGGATCGCAGGTTTTGGCAAGTCCACAACCTCTGCTATCGAAGGCGAAGGGTTGTTTCTGAATATTCAGGCACCCGCACCGGGCGTTCCATCCATGACAATGGCGCTGGAAAATTATCTTAAAATATCGAACAAAGACTAATATGACTTTGTTATACTCTATCTTGAAGATTGCCTTTAGCTCAAAAGCAATCTTCAAGTTGTTTTCTCATAGTATGTTTGTTTGAAGCCCCGGTGCCCAGCTCCGGGGCCTTTAGTTTTAAGCCGTGGCTTCCATTAGCGGTTCAGCGCTGTGTACAGTTCCTCCACTTTTTCCATTTCATCTATTTTTTCGAAGTTAAAAATGGCTTTTCCGGCATTCTCCGGATAGTATCACATTGAATTTAAACCCATACAATACCTCGTCCGCATGGTACGACTGGTTGGCAAAAAACTACCGTGAATGAGCCTCGTCGTATCCGCTTATTCAATGTAATAACCTCCACCATCATTTGGGCATTTCTTTTTTGCTCGATTAAATAAAGGGTTCTTATCGTTAGTGGGCTGGCCTTACCGTCCAACAAAGTAGTAACATACTCACTCTGTCTACTTCCAGTTCAAGTTGGCAAAACGTCGCTGCCAACTGCCTATCCAGTACCTAAAAGAAATTATGATCACTATATTTGTCAAGCCTTCATCGTCGATCAGGGTATTACCAACTTGTTTTGTTTAACCATTTCGACCGTTTTTATAAACAAAAGGTGCAAGGCGCTGTTTTAGACTCCATTCATCCATTATCAATCATATCAAATTTTGTCAAAGAAAATCATAGTCATCGGTTCCGGATTTTCCGGTTTAGCAGCAGCTACCTGCTTGTCTAAGTCGGGTTTCGATGTGACGGTCCTGGAAAAAAATGACTGCCCCGGCGGTCGGGCCCGAAAATTTGAAACCCAGGGTTTTACATTCGATATGGGGCCAAGCTGGTACTGGATGCCCGATGTGTTTGAAGATTATTTCTCCCTGTTCGGAAAAAAACCCTCAGATTATTATGACCTGCGGAGACTCGACCCCTCCTACCGTATTTTTTTCGGAAAAAACGATGTGATGAACGTACCGGCCAACATGTCGGAACTGGAGCAAATGTTCGAACACTACGAGCCCGGAAGCAGCCAGAATCTCCGGAAATTCCTTTCCGAGGCACAGTATAAATATGAGGTGGGTATGAGAGAGTTTGTCCACAAGCCCAGCCTTTCATTTTGGGAGTTTGCCGATGTACGCATTGCGGCCAGCTTGTTCCGCCTGCAAATGTTTCAATCCCTGTCGTCGCACGTTCGCAAGTTGTTTAAAAACGAAAAGTTGATTCAGTTGCTGGAGTTCCCCGTGCTCTTTCTGGGAGCTACCCCTGAGAAAACCCCCGCTCTCTACAGCATGATGAATTATGCCGATATGGCCCTCGGCACCTGGTACCCGATGGGGGGCATGTCAAAGATTATCGACGGCATGGTGGCTCTGGCCGAAGAGATGGGCGTGCAGTTTAAATTAAATAATGAAGTAAAGCAGATCTACGTACCCAATGGCCACGCCACAAAGGTTATCACAAACCAGGGAGAGTACGATGCCGACATCATCGTGGGTGGTGCGGACTATCACCACATCGAACAACAGCTTTTGCCAGCGAAAAGCCGCCAGTATTCACCCCAATACTGGGACAAAAGGGTCATGGCTCCGTCCAGTTTGCTTTTCTACCTGGGCATTGACAAAAAGCTCAATAATCTGAAGCACCACAACCTTTTTTTCGACAAAGACTTCAAGCAACACGCTATCGAAATATACGAAGATCCTGCCTGGCCCAGCGACCCCCTGTTCTACGTTTGTGCACCCTCTGTGACTGATGATAGTGTCGCTCCGGCCGGCCACGAAAACCTCTTCGTCCTGATCCCGCTTGCCCCTGATCTGCAGGATAACGATACTTTGCGCGAACAATATTACCACGTGGTCATGGAGCGCCTTGAACAATTAACCGGTCAGGATATCCGCAACCATGTTGTCTATAAGCGGTCTTTTGCACACAATGACTTTAAGTCGGATTATCATGCCTTCAAAGGCAATGCGTATGGCCTCGCCAATACACTGTTGCAAACAGCCTTTCTGAAACCGAAAATAAAAAGCAGTAAAGTCAACAATCTCTATTATACTGGTCAACTGACAGCTCCCGGTCCCGGCGTACCCCCGTCTCTGATCTCGGGACAAGTCGTTGCCAAGGAGATCAGTAGGCAGTTTTCGGTGGGCAGTAGGCAGTAGGCAGTTTGAGCGTAGCGAAATCCCGAACTCGCTTCGGAAAAGGAAGTTGACAGCTTATTATTTCCGGGGATGCTGACCGCGAATTGATAATTAAAAATTGATAATTGAACTGAAAACTAAACTGAAAACTGAAAACAGAACCATGTTAGAACTTTATAACACAACCTGCCAGGAATGTAGCCGCTTGATCACCAACCGGTACAGCACTTCTTTTTCGTTGGGCATTAAAATGTTTGACAAAAAATTTCAGGGGCCGATTTACGCAATCTATGGTTTTGTCCGTTTTGCCGATGAGATTGTTGATACATTTCATGGCTATCCCAAAGCAGATCTGCTGGAGCGTTTTCGAAAGGACACTTATCAGGCGATTGAAGAACGTATCAGCCTGAACCCCGTGCTGCACTCTTTCCAGGAGGTGGTTCACCAGTATGGCATTGAGCATGAACTCATCGATGCATTTTTAGAAAGTATGGAAATGGATCTGCACCATAGTTACTATGGCAGTGATTTATACGAAAAATATATCTATGGCTCAGCGGAAGTGGTAGGGTTGATGTGCCTGCGGGTATTTTGCGAAGGAAATAAAGAAGAGTTCGAAAAATTGCGGATGCCGGCCCGCAGCCTGGGAGCCGCTTTTCAAAAAATAAATTTCCTCCGTGACCTCAAAAGTGATTTTGATGACCGGGGCCGCATATATTTCCCCGGGGTTGATTTTACCAATTTCACAGCCGACGACAAGAAACGTATCGAGCAGGAAATAAAAAAAGATTTTGACGACGCCTATCTGGGCATTATTCAGTTGCCGCAAGGTGCCCGTTTCGGGGTTTATCTGGCGTATGTGTACTATTTAAATTTGTTTAAAAAAATAAGAAAAACGGCTGCCGCAAAAGTAAAGGAGCAGCGTATCCGGGTGAATGATGGAAAAAAAATATATTTGCTGTTCAGTTCAGCAGTGAAGATGCGACTGAACCTCATGTAAAAAATTCCCGCCCAGAAAACCACCCAATCAGCATCTTTGACATTTTTGTTATTTTAGATAAAAAACCCTGTTCGAGCGTTAGCATTGTTTTCGCTGCCATTTAATAAGTAGCACTAACGACTCATCGAAGCAAGTAAAAATGACCTATTTATTGATTACATTAATAACCGTTTGTGCCATGGAGTTCGTGGCTTGGTTCACCCATAAATATGTGATGCACGGGCTCCTGTGGAAGTGGCACGAAGACCATCACAAGCCCCATTTTAAAGAAGGACGTTTTTTTGAAAAAAATGATTTATTCTTCCTGGTATTTGCCATTCCAAGTATGATCAGCATTATGGCCGGCACTATGACGGAGTACGTCTGGCTGTTCTACGCAGGGATCGGAGTGGCAATTTATGGCGCTATTTATTTTCTTATTCACGACGTTTACATTCACCAAAGGTTCCCCTGGTTCCGCCAATTGGATAGCAAGTATTCCCGGGCAATTCTGCGGGCACACGGAGCGCACCATGCTAAACAAACCAAAGAAGGTTGTGAGTCTTTTGGGCTATTGGTTGTCGCCAGAAAGTATTTCAAAAGCAGAAGCAATTGGAAAAGCAAAACCGCCTGATTGTTTAATACAGGTAAAAAAAATAGGGCGAATTGAGTTGACTCAGTTCGCCCTATTTTTTTTACCTGCCGGGTTGTCAATCCCCAACCGGTCCTAATTCTACTCCTTCCGAATAGGCCACTTTTATTTTGTTTTGACTGAATGCCTGCTTAATCAGGCGGTGCGATTCAAAGGTGCCTTCCCAGAAGTCGTCGGGTCGCACAAATGGCCGAACCGTCAATACGACGTTGTGGCTGTCGAACATCTCGATACCTACCTGTGGAGCGGGGTCTTCGAGTACCACCGGAATAGATTTCAGCGTGGATAAAATCACCTCTCTCACCCTGGGAAAACTCTCTTCATACGGCATCGTCACGTTCAACTCCAGGCGTACCACTCCCCGCGACGAAAAATTGGTAATGGTATCGTCCACTATTTTGCCATTCGGGATAATCAGCGTTTTAAATCCCGGTGTTGAAAGTACCGTATTGAAAACACTAATCTCCTCTACTTTTCCGAATTTCCCGTTAACCTCCACCATATCCCCGATTTTGTAGGGACGAAAAACCATGACTAAAATACCAGCCGCAAAATTGCCTAAACTGCCTTGTAAAGCCAGCCCAACGGCAAAGCTTGCCGCTGCCAATATCCCGACGATGGAAGTCGTTTCAAAGCCCAAAAAACTCGCCGCAAACAGAACGACAAATACTTTAAGGGCAATGCTGACAAATGAAACCACAAAAGGCCGGACTTCTTCGCTGAAATTGGCCTTGTCGAGAGAAAGCCTCACCACTGCTACTATCCGCTTAACCAGCCACATGCCGATGTAAACCGATGCCACCGCCATCAATATCTTAGGGGTAAAAGTGACGCAGAAATCAATCAACTGATCCCAATATTTAGCGAGTTTTTCCTGATCCATTTCGTTTCAATCGTAACAGTTGAGTTTTTTAGCTGATCAAAACATTACTCCCAGGCGGAGAATAATATTATTGATCCGGGCTTTTGAATCCACTTCCGGTTTGTAGTTCTTCGTTGCATCCGTAAATTGATTCTGGAAGCTGAGGCCGGCGATCAGGGAAGTACCATCGCTCACGGCATACTCGATGCCACCTCCTGCTCCCCACGATAAAGCGATCGGGATGACTTCCTTCTTGATATCAATGTTGTCTTCGTTCACATTAGTATAAGCAATAGTCCCGCGAGCCTGCGACCGGAAACCAAGGGTAAAGACGGGTATTTCCGCATAGTAGCGGATGTAGCCGAACTCTTTGGTCTTGAATTTCAACCCAAACGGGATTTCCACATATTGAATATTATATTTCAACTCAGTGCCCGGGGGGAATTGCCCATTGCTCGGCAAAGTGGAAGACACCGCTGTTGGCAGCTTGGAATCCTGCCAGGTGCGGCTTGGCTGTTCGTACCGGAGAGTCCCGCCACTGTTAAAGGAAAAACCCAGTCCACCGATAAAAGCGTAATTTTCCCGGAAATAATATTCTCCCCGCATCCCCAGTTTTAAACCCAGGTTGCCAGCATCGTTATTGATCTGGGTATCATCGGTATTCAGAATGGAAAACATGGGACTAATCTGGAAGCCCAGACGAAGTTCGCCGTTCTGTGCAAAAACGATCATTTGAGAACACAGGCAAAAAGCGGCAATCGCAACAATTTTTTTCATCTATTTTTGTTTTTGGTTAAATCAATGGAACCTTGAAACGATGAAATCATGCATCAATGAAACCATTTTTTATATGAACACAAAAAACTCTTTATTTCTTCTTTTTATTATCTCCTTTTCCTTCCTCACCTGCCAACGCGACAAAGGTAAAGATATTCCCGACGTTTCTGATATAACCGCAACAGTCGATTTACGGCGGTTTGACCAGGCTCTTTTCAGCCTTGACACCAACGATGTGTCCACCGGACTGGCGCAGTTGGAAAAGGAATACGGCGAATTCGGTCAGCTTTTTTTCAGCCAGATATTGGGTTCGAAAGACGCCCGCATTGCACCGGAAGGTCATGCGGAATATGTACGGGGGTTCCTCACCCACCCCGGCGTGAGGAAGCTCTATGACACCACACAGGTTGTTTTCCCCGATTTGAAATATTTGGAAAAAGACTTTGAGCAGGCGTTTAAATTTTTCAAATACCATTTCCCTCTGCAACCTTTGTCTGGCGAGGTGGTGGCCTATATTTCAGAATATACCATAGGCAGCTTTCTGTATGGCGACAATTCGATCGGGGTCGGACTCGATTTTTATTTGGGTGAAAATTATCCTTACCAACAGTACAACCCCAACAACCCGAATTTTTCCCAATACCTCACCCGCTCATTCAACAAGGACCACATTGTGATGAAGTCCATCAAGTTGCTCGTGCAAGATATGTTGGGCGGCTCCAATGGCAACCGGCTCCTCGACTATATGATCCACAATGGAAAGGAGCTCTATCTACTCAGCAAGTTGTTGCCCTACGCCCCCGACAGTGTCATTTTGGAATACTCCCAACCGCAAGTGGATTGGGTGAATGAAAACGAGCAGAACATCTGGGCCTACCTCATTTCCGAAGACCTTCTCTACTCGACCGAGTTGGGTAAATTCCGCAAGTACATCGAGTACAGCCCCAACTCCCCCGGCATGCCCGATGAAGCACCCGGCCGCACCGCCAACTGGCTCGGGTGGCAGATTGTAAAAGCATATATGAAAAGAAACCCCGGCATGTCACTACAGCAGCTGATCGAATTGCGGGACGCACAGGTGATTATGGATGGGTCGAGGTATAAGCCGAAGCGGTGATAAAAGAACAAATAATGCGAATCAGGGGTTGAAAAAAGAACGGTACTGAAAATCATGGGTTTAGACTTTCCAAGTTTTCAAAACTTGGAAAGTCTCCGCCTTAACCATCTGATTGTTAATGAGAAACCTCAACCCCTAATTCGCATAAATAATAAAAGGGTTTTTTAGGAATGCTAAAAAAATAACTTCCTTATTTAATTCCAAGAACCGACGTTTTGAACGTCGGGCTTTGGAGCTAAAATGTTGATAATCTGCTATAAAATCCGACGTTCAAAACGTTGGTTTTCACGGTAAATAGAGAAGTTGTTTTTCATTGTCACTTATAATTAATTAAGCGCTTGGCCAAAAAAGGTGACACCTTTTCAGTTAATAAAGGTTCCACATAAATTGTTTTTTTACAGGTTTTTTATAAAGACCAAAGGTGTCACCTTTAGTATGATTTTAATTTTGCCTAAGCACTTAAAAAAAGTCCTTTTGTTATTTGTCACCCCCCCCCGCTGTATAAACTGTGCAATGGTATTTTTAATTAAAAACAATTCCGTCTCCATATTTTTTAATTTATTTTCCAAGATAGTATAAGGGCTGTTTTTTTTATTTAAATATTCGTGGTGGGTTTCTATTTCCTGCCATGTCCTGTTATATAAATTGGCGAGGGCTGATTTTTTATCGGCGGTCAATTCCGTTTTTCCATTTTCCCAATTGCTGTATGCTGTTTGTGATATGCCCAATTTTTTGGCGATATGAAATTGTTTATATCCCAGTGATTGGCGGATTTGCCGTAAATTAGAAAGTGTTTGTCCGTTCATGTTTTTAGTTTTTAATCAGTGTTTTTAACAGGTAATAAAATATAACCGGATATAACCTACAAGTAATATTTTATGAGAATAAAATTACACCAATATTTTTCCATATCCCATATTTTTGTAATGTTCATTTTGTTAAAATTTAAAGGTTTACCCGATGGCAGCCTTTAAGTCACTTGCCTGTAAATATTTATAGATAAAATTTATTGTCAACTCATCCGCTATTGGGGAATGCGTTCTCTGGTGGTATTTAAAATTGATTTTTATGTTTAAAATTAAATCCTACTTTTTAAAATTAGTCATTATCTCCGTTATTATTTTAGGGTCTTTATTGGGAAGTGCTAATGCTCAGTCTTGCCTGAATTGCCCAATACCCATGAGTTTTACTTATAAAGTTCAGAATCCCAACACTTATTTAAGTTCTTTGGGAGTTTATGGTGGCACTGTCAGCAACTCTTGCTTTTTGTTTACACCAGGTTCATCATTAGTGATTGATGTACCTGTTACATTTAGTGGCTGTGGCTTTTGGCTTGCTTCTAATTCAGTCATTGACGTATTATCATGGGCTGAATTTAGCGGGGCGACAAATATGATCGGAACGTGCGGCCCTAATGCGAATGGTATTCATGTTTATTCGGGAGCTGTATTAAATGCCTACAGTATTTTAATGGATATTGGTGCTTATGGACTAGGTTATGGAATATCAGCAGATGCTGGCAGCTTTGTTTATGTCAACAATGGTTCGTTAAAAATTGACAACTGCTCAACAGCAGGCATCAGTTTAGGAAGCGGTGCGCATCTCATTGCAAATGGAAGCAGTACATCCATATTTATTTCTAACACGCCAACAGGAATAGACTGCATGAGCTGTGATGTTCTTAGTATTAATGGGCTAACAGTTAATAGTACCGTACAAACAGGGATAAGTGCTACAGGAAGCCCAAGTATCGCAATTGCAAATGCAAATATTACGACAAAGAAAGAGGCTTTGACATGCCAGTATTCAGCGACTAGTTACCCTCCTGTTCTTCAAATTTCAGGTTCTACTTTTTCATCTGGAGATGGTACTCCATTCACTGCTCTTGTCGGGACGATTGACCTTACTGGGCCGATAACTTTTTATGCTAATGCATTTATTCGCAAGAATACTATTATTCAAAAAGGGAATAAAAGAGGATTGACAATGACCAACCTTGAAGGAGTGTAAATAGAGGATAACACCATTGACATTCAGCAAAATAGCCAAATAGAACAATATGCTTTAAGTGTCCATAACAGTCCCAACATGGATATTTTTGACAATACGATTAAATATTCAGGAAGTGGGACGAACCAACAAACATATGGATTGGATGTAATTGATTCTTATGGTTGGACAATAGACAACAACATTATAAAAAATTTTGCCATTGGAGCTCAAATGACTGGAAGTTGCTCAAGCCCAAATAATTTCACCCTCAATAAATTCCAAGGTAGCATGAACACGGGTTTAAGGGTGCAAGGTACGATGGGGCCACAGGGGTGTCATACCAATAGATGGGAAGGCACATTTATGGGGGTCGGTTACGATTGTTGGACGAATCCACTGGGGAACTTGATAGAGGCACATCCTAATAGCTCAAATGTTTATAAACCTACCTTTTCAAATCCATTGTCCGTTGATTATAACGAATTCACTTGTGCTCAATTAATGTTGGTTGCTCCAGGGAATCAGGACGACGGCTTGGTTAGTAGTGCTGCTACCTCTACTATAAATAAGTTTGAGTTGTACCCTAACCCAAGCAAGGGCTTTTTCAACATACTTTTGCGCAATTTTGAAAATAATGAAAATATCAAGGTCAATATAACTGACCTTTCAGGAAAAATCTTGTTTATTCAAAAAATTGAAAGTGGGATCACTCAAGAGAAAATTGACATTAGAAATTTAAATGTCGGCGTCTATCTGGTACACATCTTGTCGGAAGGTTACCGACAAACGGAAAAATTGATCGTTACCGATTGATCTTCCCAGAACCACAGGGTGCTTATTGCATCCTGTGGTTCAACCCTTTCTAATGCTGCCCCCCCTCAAACAAACCAGTTATGTTAAAATCAGCAGCGTCTTTTCTCATATCCTTCCTTTTTTCAATTTCTCTTTTTTCACAACTACACGACAATACAATTATAATTGGCTTGCAAAATCCTCTTGGGTTGGAGAATGGTATGAATTCTAAGGTTGTTTTCGACAATTGCCCCCCAAATGTCTCCTTTACAGAAAACATTTTTAGTATGCGGCAATGTGGCCTATCCATGTCGGATGAAGAAGGCCAACTGCTTTTTTATACAAATTGCCAACAAGTCGCCACTGCTGACAACCAAATCATGGCAAACGGGGATTCCCTCAATTTTGAAGCCTGGGTGGAATTGCATGGGGACACAGTCAATCTTGAATACTATCTCACCTCCAATGGATATGGAAAAGGCGCTCGTAACATTCAGGGGGCCTTGGCCCTGCCCGATCCGGCCGATGAAAACATCTTTTATGTTTTTCACATAAACGTTGGCGCCATAGATGAATCCATGGTCTATTCACTGGGGACTCATCTCCTCTGTACCAAGATTGATATGAGCGAAGAGGACGGGAAGGGGGCAGTTGTGGAGAAGAACAAGATCATATTAGAGGATATAATTATGGATGGAGGGTTGAGTGCTGCCCGCCATGCTAATGGGCGTGACTGGTGGCTGGTCTTTTTTAGGTTTGGTGAACCTAAGTATTATCGGGTCTTGGTGACCGAAGGCGGCGTGTCAGGGGCATGGTTAGAGGAATTGAATGCAAGTATCGAATTGGACGCCCTAGGCCCTTCAGTGTTTTCTTTTGACGGAAGCAAGTTGGCTGTTGTGGCAGCCGACCTTAATGACCAAGCACAGCAAAAGCTTTATATCCTCGACTTTGACCGCTGCGACGGGAAGTTTTTCAACACGAAGGAAGTAGAATACGGCAATGGTGTTTTTTGGGACGGCAGGGTCATCAATATGTATTCCTATGGGGCTACGATTTCCCCCAATTCAAGGTACTTATACGTCAGCGACCGCTTCAATTATTTCCAGGTGGACTTATGGTCTGACGACCCAGAAGCTTCCATGATAAACTTTGCCGACGAGGATGGTTTTTATGACGATTGGGATCCTGAATATTATTCCAGTTTCGGTCTGTTCGGGTTTTCGGGGCTAGGGCCCGACGGGAAGGTGTATGCCACAACAGTTGGGTTGACGGATTATTTCCATGTTATCGAAAGGCCGAACAATTACGGG
>JBFIJS010000021.1:0-15077 GCA_041600595.1 Saprospiraceae bacterium
GTAAGGCACTTGTTCTTTTCCACTGCTCCTTGTTGTAAAAACGCAAGGAGCAGGGGCAAGTGCAAAATCTGATACCCGTTCGGTGGCTCTGCAGTCCTGGGTATTGGTATAATCCATCATGTAACACTATAAAATTTAATTAAGCGATCATGGAGACTCTAATCATTAAGGGAAAAAAGTCAGGCAACAACAAAAAGAAGGGAACCATCCAAACCTACACTTTTCAAGAGGCGGTCAAAGCGGCAACGGCCTATTTTAAAGGAGACGAGTTGGCTGCCAACGTTTGGGTAAATAAATACGCCCTTAAAGACTCAGCGGGAAATATTTATGAAAACACGCCCGACCAAATGCACCGTAGAATTGCTTCTGAATTGGCGAGAATTGAGCAAAAGTATCCGAACCCGTACACTGAAGAAGAAATGTATGAGTTGCTGAAGGATTTCAAATACATCATACCACAGGGTGGCCCGATGTCCGGAATTGGCAATAACCTGCAGGTGTCTTCTCTATCCAACTGTTTTGTCATCGGTAATAATGCGGATTCTTACGGGGGTATTATCAGAACGGATGAGGAGCAGGTTCAGTTGATGAAACGCAGGGGTGGGGTAGGTCATGATTTATCGCACATACGCCCCAAAGGAAGCCCGGTGCTTAACAGTGCCCTTTCGTCAACAGGTCTGGCGCCTTTTATGGAGCGTTATTCCAATAGCACCAGAGAGGTCGCACAGGACGGTCGGCGCGGTGCTCTGATGTTGTCTGTTAGCATCAAACATCCTGATGCTGAAGACTTTATTGATGCCAAAATGACGGCAGGCAAGGTAACGGGCGCTAATGTTTCCGTGCGAATCGATGATGATTTTATGCGGGCAGCGCTAACCGGTGATCAATATCAGCAACAATATCCTATCGATTCTCCCAATCCGATCTATAAGACCAAAACCGATGCGGCAAAGTTGTGGGATAAGATCATTTACAATGCCTGGAAATCAGCGGAACCCGGCATCCTGTTCTGGGACACGATCATCCGGGAATCTGTGCCGGATTGCTACGCCGATTTCGGTTATAAAACGACATCGACAAATCCCTGCGGAGAGATTCCTCTGTGCCCGTACGACAGCTGCCGCTTGCTGGCTATAAATCTTTATAGCTATGTAGAACATCCATTTACGGAAAAGGCAACTTTCAACTATGAAAAATTTGCCAAACATGTGCAACTGGCCCAGCGAATGATGGACAACATCATCGATATGGAATTAGAGAAAATTGACAAGATTATTGATAAAATTCAGGCTGATCCAGAGCCAGATGAAATCCGGCAAACCGAATTCCGCCTGTGGCAAAAGATTCGTAAAACTTGCGAAGAAGGCCGCCGGACGGGCGTTGGAATTACTGCCGAGGGTGATATGCTGGCGGCAATGGGAATCCGTTATGGCAGCGATGAAGGGATTGAATTCTCTACCAATGTTCACAAGTTATTGGCAATCAATGCCTACCGTTCGTCGGTAGATATGGCAAGAGACCGCGGGGCTTTCAAAATCTTTGATCCACGCCGGGAAATGAAAAACCCTTTCATATTGCGTCTCAAAGAGGCTGATCCAGCGCTGTACGAGGACATGGTGAAATATGGCCGCCGGAACATCGCCTTGCTGACCATTGCGCCTACGGGTACCACCAGTCTGATGTGCCAGACGACTTCGGGAATTGAGCCAGCATTTCTCATCACCTACAAGAGGAGAAGGAAGGTTAATCCAAATGACAAAGATGTAAATGTCTCTTTTGTTGATGAAGTGGGCGACCACTGGGAAGAATATAATGTTTTCCACCACAAATTTGAGACCTGGCTGGAAGCAAACGGCCATGATATGGAAGACGTTAAAAAGATGAATAGTGAAGATCTGGCCAAGCTCATCGAGTCTTCTCCATACCACAAGGCCACTGCCAATGATGTCGATTGGTTGCAAAAAGTAAAGATGCAGGGTTCTATCCAGAAATGGGTAGATCACAGCATCAGCGTCACGGTCAATGTTCCTAATGAGACATCTGTCGAGTTAGTAAAAAATATTTACAAAACAGCTTGGGAGTCAGGCTGTAAAGGCTGCACGATCTATCGAGATGGTTCCCGTTCCGGGGTATTGGTAGCATCGGATGAAAAGGGCAACAAAGAGGAAGATAAACAAACAACTGAAAATGCTGAAAGCTCAGCCTTTATAACTACGCTTGCTCCCAAGCGCCCTAAAAAACTGGAAGCGGAGATTATTCGTTTCCAAAACAACCACGAGAAGTGGATGGCTTTTATGGGGCTTCTGGATGGCCGTCCTTATGAAATTTTTACTGGTAAGGCAGAAGATATTTTTATGTTGCCGCCTTACGTCACTAAGGGTTGGGTCATTAAAGAGAAAGACGAAGATGGCCACAACCGCTATGACTTCCAGTTTAAGGACAAAGACGGATACAATGTGACCATGGAAGGATTGTCAAGATCTTTTGACAAAGAGTATTGGAATTACGCAAAACTTATTTCTGGAACTCTTCGCCACGGTATGCCACTCAATTACGTGATCAATCTGGTTGCAGGCTTAAACGTCGAACAAGAACACATCAATACCTGGAAAAATGGCGTGGTCAGAGCGTTGAAAAAGTTTGTTCCGGATGGCACCAAAGCGGTGAAAGAGGCTTGTCCGTCTTGCAGTGATCCCGATGGGTTGATATACAAGGAAGGTTGCCTGACTTGTAAAAGCTGCGGCTATTCCAAATGTGGTTAAAAAAATTAAAGGGCTGTTGTTTTCTGAAAAACAACGGCCCTAAAAAATTACTACACAACGTTTTCTCATAGACTGTTTCGGGTGTGTTGTTGAGGATAGCAACACACCTTTTTTCTGCTCACAAAAGCTCTTCGAGCAGCCAACCGACACCCCTGGAGGCAGGAGCTTCGATGACTTTCAGGTTGTTCAATAATTTCAGGCTGGTATTAATAGAGGGATTCGGATCGATATAGTAGATAGGGATTCCATAGTCCGCATAGTCGATGAGACTGGCAGCGGGATATACCTGCATGGAAGTGCCAATAATAACGACCATGTCGGATTCACTAACAACTCTGGCAGCTTCTTCAAGCATGGGGACCATTTCGCCAAACCAAACAATGTGAGGTCTTAGCTGGCTTCCTTTCTCACATCTGTCGCCAATTCTCAAGTCATCATGCCACTCATACACCAGGTCTTCATCTGCCGTGCTTCTGACCTTGGTCAGTTCGCCATGTAGATGCAGAATTTTGTTGCTACCGGCCCGTTCGTGCAGGTTGTCCACGTTTTGGGTGACGATCGTTACATCGTATTTGGCCTCCAGTTGTACCAAACCCAAATGTCCGGCATTGGGCTGTACTTTCTTTAATTGCCTCCTCCGATCATTATAGAATTTAAGAATTAACTCTTTGTTTTTAAGCCAACCTTGATAGGATGCAACTTCCATAATGTCGTGGTTCTCCCACAGACCATTGGCGTCCCTGAATGTACTAATCCCGCTTTCGGCGCTGATGCCTGCGCCGGTGAGTACGGTTATTTTTTTACTTGTTGCCATTAAAATAGTCAGGCATTAATATACATGACATCAGATACGGCTTTAATGATCTTAGAAGGGTTGGGTAGGTATTCCTCAACAAAAGTTGGTGCATACGATAAAGATGTATCGGCAGAATTTACCCGGGTAACCGGAGCATCCAGGTAATCAAAGGCATATTTCTGAATTTCGTAGGCAATCTCAGCGGACACTCCATACATCGGCCATGATTCATCAACTACAACCATCCGGTTGGTCTTTTTGACTGATTCTACCAAAGTTTTATAGTCCAATGGACGGATGGTACGAAGGTCGATAACTTCAGCTGATATCCCTTGTCCTTCCAGTTCTTCGGCAGCCTTGAGGGCTTCGAGTACCATTTTATTAAAAGACACGATGGTTACATCCGTTCCTTCTCTTCTGACCCGTGCTTTGCCAATCGGCACCAGGTACTCACCTTCAGGAACTTCGCCTTTGTAGCCGTAGAGAATTTCAGATTCCATCATGCAAACCGGATCGTTATCGCGGATGGCAGATTTTAACAACCCTTTTGCATCGGCAGGATCAACGCAGGAGATAACCTTCAGACCGGGACAATTACCCAACCAGCTCTCAAAAGTCTGGGAGTGCTGTTGTGCCAATTGACCTGCCGCACCGGTTGGTCCCCTGAAGACGATCGGGCAGGAAAAGTCACCAGCCGATTGAGAAAGGGTTTTGGCGGCGTTATTGACAATTTGATCAAATGCCAGCACCGCAAAATTCCAGGTCATGAACTCCACGATCGGCCGCAGCCCGTTCATGGCAGCACCCACACCTATTCCGGCAAAACCCAACTCAGCGATGGGTGTATCGATGACTCTTTTGGCACCAAATTCGTCCAGCAGGCCTTTACTTACTTTGTATGCTCCGTTATATTCTGCGACTTCTTCTCCCATCAGGAATACATTGGGATCAAGTCTCATTTCTTCTGCCATCGCTTCGTTGAGGGCCTCCCTGAGTTGTAATGTCTTTGTCATATGATGATTATTTAATTGAATCGTAAATTAGTTGATAAAATTCTTAAAACGACGTACAAATGTAAACCGTCATTGCAAAACAATGATAACCTGATAGTGTTTTTATTGATTAAAGCACCGTTCTGTCAAATCACCCGTCCCGGTGGCTAAAAGAGGGTATTTAGAGATTACCTAAAAATATTGGACGATTACTTCTTTGCGCCGAATAAAATTGCGACCTTTACCCAATTCACACACGAATTTGATTTTCACTATGCGGCTTAGTTTACTATCCATTTCAGTCATATTTGCATTCTCTGTGTTTACTTCCTGCGAAGTACCCATTGAGATCGAGGGTGACTCTCAGTTAGTGGTGCAAAGCTTGTTTACCGACAACCAGGATCTGATCGTTTATGTGACCGAATCAAACCTTCGCTCCTCCAGTGATGAAAAAATCGTTGACAACGCCACTGTTACCTTGTTTACCGGGGACAGTCTTTCTTTTCTTACCTCTCTGATTTTTGTTAATGATCCGATCAGGCCATTCTACCAAACAGTTGACTTTAGTCCGGTAGAAGGGGTACTATACATGCTGCGGGTTGAAGTTCCGGGCTTCAAACCGGTTACTGCCTCGACTATCATCCCCATAGCTGTAAATTTTAACAGTGATGCGCCTGAGATATCGGAGACGAATGGTGAATCAGGACTCATCAATATTCAATTTGAAGTGTCGGTTTCTATCAATGACCCATTCGAACACGATAATTATTACCACATTCTGTTTTCACAAGAGTTGATATCACAGTTACCTGGAGCGGATGGGCAAATCATTAACGATACCTCCATCTTAAGTTCGAAGGATGAATTGTTTATAGCTTGTACCTCTGAATGCGGACTAATCCGTCAATTATTGGATTACCCGAGCTTTATACTTAACGATACGGAGTTTAATGGACGACTCATTAAATTTAATTTTGCGGGCAATTATGCTTATGACCCGACTATTTATCGAAGAGGTAATTTAAAATTGGAGATGCGTACAGTTTCTACTGATTACTATCAAAATGCTTTAAATCTCCTGAAAACCGGAAACATCGACCCATTTTTTGATTTTGACGAATCGTACAGCAATGTGAATAATGGCGTAGGAATCTTTGCTGGTTACACAACGAGATTCAAATACTTTCCTAATTAAAGTTTTTTTTCCAGTATAAATCTTCCCTTTTATTAGCGTCCAGTAAGCGGCACCATTACTTTTTCATGCCACATGATTTTCGCTTCCGGCGAGCAACAATACTGTTGTTCAGAAGGTGTATGTCAGCTGGGTAAAGTATTACTGAGCATCGAATGGGTGAGAAGGGAGAGGTGAGAGGTATGACATCATAACCCGGCAATAGTGTTTCTCATGCGGGTCAGTCTTGATTAATGCTTGGTCCGCCTAATCCTTTTTTCTTAGCTCACTTTACTAAATAATGATTTCGGCCAGAGGGGATAATCTCACTCGTATTTTTCACTTAGGAGATGTAAAAGACATAAAAAAAGGTGTTTGGAATGTTCCAAACACCTTTTGCATTCGTGATCGGTTTGTGTTGCTAGTGAGCCAAATAATTCTTAAAGTTGGTTTTGCTATCTGTTTGATATAAAAGAATTAACGACTACAATGAATTTTATGGCTTGTCAGTGCCACCTGCGATTTTATAAGCTACACTACGGCTGGAGGCACTGGTGAATATCATGTTTTGATCGTCTGGGAAGTTATTTTGAAACTGACAATCAGACATTTCTAAAAAGCATCTTTCATCTCCGTTCAGGCTGAAAACAGCACCGCCTCTTAAATAGGCTGCGTTTTCCACGAAAGTGCAGTTGTTCAAAATGAGATTACATACTCCGGATTCAGTAGCGTTGCAAATGGCACCACCATAGGTACCCATATTTCTTTCAAAATAACAATCAGTGAATGTGGGAATGCTTTTTCCTCCTAACCGACCGTCATTGTAAACAGCACCGCCATCCAGGCCCGCTTCATTGTTTTTGAAATTGCAATTGATGAAAATCGGCTGGCTTTCACCGCTTCTTCCATTATTGTAAACAGCAGCACCATCCCTGCCAAAATTTCCTTCGAATATACAGTTAGCAACTATGGGAGAAGAGACACTGTTTTCACCATTGATATATATAGCGCCTCCACAACGGGACGGATGACCCTCCTCTAACTCTCCGTTTGCATTGCCGGCTGTCAGTGTAAAACCGTCGAGTATAGTTTCGTTGTCAGCCTTTTCGAAATAAACAATTGTGAAAGAGTTATCAGCGATTCCGGCTTTTCCAATTTCTCCGGTCAAAACAGTGATATACTGTGTCACATCTCTTTGCTCCAGACTCTCCTCTGTACCATCAAATCCACCGTAAACCTTCACACCTGCAGGTATCGTAAAGCTGGCGTTTCTGTCCGAAACAGCTGGAGCATAAACTCCTTTTGATACCCACACCTGATCGCCAGCTTCAGCGACTGAAAGGGCGTTAAAGATTGAACCCGTAGCATCTGACCATGAAGATCCGCTGCCAGTGGCATTTTGTGTTACGTAAATGATTTTTGCCTCCATCTGTACACATAGTGACAGAATAAGAGTGCAGAGCATAGTCGTTTTCAATGTAAAATTGTTTAGTCGGTTTACAGTTTAAATTGTAATGCTCAAACTTGAATGAAAATGGAAGTAAGGCATTTGGATGCCAGGGGAAAGTAACTCTAACACAGAGTTATAAAAAGAGGAACGATCAAGGACTGATCGTCTTAGAAATGCTATTGGTTATTTCAGGACTAAAAAATTATCTTCGCAACGCAAACATAGTAAACAAAATCATTCCAAAAAAGAATAATCCTGGTTTTTTTATAATAAAATTTTAATGTTTCTATTTTCTACAAATCTCAATCGCTTTTCACCTTATAATTACCTGAATTCTTAGCCTGGGATGGCATAGTGCTATTCAGCTTCCTTTGTATTGCTTACTGATGAAGATTATTGAATAACCTGATAAGTGATAGTTGTCTGGCTTGCTTGATTACAAAAGGAAAACTGATAATAAGTAGAAAACCAAAAATCAAACCGCAGCATTCATCTCGATTCCAATGACCTGTATACATGATCCGGGAAGAAGGGGTTTATCTGTAAAATCCTGATTCGGTTGATGCAATTGATGAAGTTTTAAGTCATCATCGATTAACGATGAGTTCAGCTCCATCAGGGAACCTGGCAATGTCAACTGCGGGGTCAAGAGGCTCCTTTCCCAAAAGAAATTTCATCATTTGATGTGCAAAATAGGGCCCTAAAGAAGCGCCTTTTGTACCCAATCCATTGAAGATGGCCAGTGTGGTGTAAACAGGATGAATGCCCAACAAAGGCCTTTTATCGGCAATCGTCGGTCGAATCCCTGCCTGGTGATCCACAACTTCAAAAGGTAAATTTATGGCTTTCTGCAGGCTGTCGATCAAGAGGGTCTTCTGGTCTTTAGTAGGCTCAACTGCTGAGCATTCAAAACTATTGGTCGATCCTACCCAGTAATTATCCCCACCAAGAGGAACCAGATAGATCTTATTCTTCAACATTTTATTGGCTTGGAAGCCGGGAATTTTCACTAAAAGCAATTCACCCTTAGATAAGGAAAAGGGCAAATACTTGAAAAATGGATTTCCTTTTCCCCGGTGACCTTCGCAAAAAATTATCTTTTGGTAGTGGTATCCATCATAATGAGCTGAAAGCGGGGTGGTTTTGAGTCCGGCAAAATCAAAGACTGTTTCCGTGAACAGACCTTTTTGTGAGAGGTAATTCCTGAACGATTGAATTAGACGGGGCAGATCGGCTTTAGAGGCCCCCTTTAATTCGCCATAGGCCAGAGGTGGAACCTTACCCTCATACACCCCCATTTCTGTTTGGTCCCGGAAAAAGGATTTGTTTTCTGGGAAATCACTGCGACGGTCCCATTCGTTTTGCTCAAATGTGGTTGGAAGGGCTCTCAGGATATTCATCTCGCGGTAAAAACTGCTCTGCAGCAATGCTTCAATCTCCTGATAGGTTTGTCTGGCGAATTGGGAAAGTTCATCAAACCGCCAACTTTTGACCATTCGCCTGCCGGTGATCGGGTTGATGATCCCTGCTGCAATTTTGGAAGTTGCTCCGGGTAATGGGTGGTCGATGATTTTAAACGGATGATTGTGTTTTAAAAGAAAATAAGCAAGCAGGGTGCCTGCAATGCCCTGGCCAACGATTAGAAAGGGTAGGGTGGTTTGGTCATTTGTTTTCAAAGCGATGCAAAAATGAGTTGGTCTTTACGTGGTAATTTTTTGACAATCAGTTCGTAGGAATGGTCGATCAAACTCCTTAGTAACTGCTGGTCCAGTCCCATTTCAAAAAATACGGTGTTCCAGTGGGCTTTGTTCATGTGCCATCCGGGGATAATCTGATCCGGATATTCCTCCCGCAATTGAACGGCCATTTCCGGGTCGCATTTCAAATTGACCTTGAAGTCCGGATCATCCAAGCCCGTGATGGCGAATATTTTTCCCATTACCTTGAAGACCAGCGTCACCTCGTCGAAGGGAAAGCATTCTTCAACTGCTTTTTTTGCGAGACAATATTCCCGGAATGTTTCAATATTCATGTTTCGTTCAATTTTTCAAACAAATCAGGCCGTCGCTCTTTTGTCCGTTGCAGGGCTTGTTCGTGCCTCCAGTCTTCAATTTTAGGAAAATTGCCGGAAACCAGCAATTCCGGAACTTCCCATTCTCTGAACTTCGCAGGCCGGGTGTAAACAGGCGGAGCCAGCAAGCCATCCTGGAAAGAGTCGAACAGGGCGGAAGTCTCATCGCCCAGAACGCCGGGTAACAGACGGCCAATGGTATCCACCAGCACCGCAGCAGCGAGTTCGCCACCGGATAAAACATAATCTCCGATGGAGATTTCTAACGTCACAAAATGCTCTCTTACCCGCTCGTCGATGCCTTTGTAATGCCCACAAATCATGAGCAGGTTTTCTTTTAAAGAAAGTTGATTGGAAATGCTTTGCTGAAGCCTGACGCCGTCTGGTGTCAGGTAGATGATCTCGTCGTATTTTCGATTTTTCTGCAGGTTTTCAATGCAATTGACCAATGGCTCGACCATCATGACCATGCCGGCACCACCACCAAACTGGTAGTCATCGACCTGCTTGTGTTTTCCTAAACCAAACTCACGCAGATCATGGACGACCACCTCCAGCAAGCCTTTGTCTTGCGCCCTCTTCATAATAGAATGCTGAAAAGGACTGTTCAGAAGGTCTGGTTGTACCGATATTATATCTATTCGCATGTTCGCCAAAAATTAAAACCGAAGGTGTCACACTGACACCTTCGGTTTAAAATGAATTGTTATTCGATTCCCAACAACTCAACTTCAAAGATGAGAACCGTTCCGGGGCCGATTTTCTGTCCGGCACCTCTTTCTCCGTAAGCCAGGTCTGAAGGGATAAACAATTTCCACTTTGATCCGACAGGCATTAGCTGCAAAGCTTCAACCCAGCCTTTGATGACCCCCGTTACCGGGAAAGTAGCGGGGCTGCCCCTTTGTACGGAACTGTCAAAAACGTCGCCATTGATCAAAGTTCCGTGATAGTGGACAGTGACCTTATCGTTGGCAGTGGGGATCGGCCCGGTTCCTTCTGACAGAACCTGGTATTGCAGGCCGCTTTCGAGTGTGATCACACCTTCCTTTTCAGCATTTTTTTGCAAAAAAAGCTCTCCCTCTGCCTTATTTTTTTTCATCGCTTCCATCTTCTCCCGGTTCATAAACTCTTTGACGATAACATTGGCTGTTTGCGCATCCATGGAGCTATCGTTTCCTTTGAGCACATCACCGATAGCATTACCCAAAATAGTCGTGTTGATGTCGGTCAGTCCTTGTTGCTTCATGTTTTCTCCCCAGAGAATACCCACGGCATAGCTGAGGGAATCATTGGCAGTCTTCAACTCCTGAGCCTGCACGCAAAAGGAAATCAGCATCAGCACATGTAAGATCAATACATTTTTCATGAATTTCATTTTTTGTTAAAAGAATTGCAAAAGTGAGGTCTTTATGGCAGTAGGCCGTGTTTTTTTAACTTTTTTTAAAAATATTATCTGACCAAACCATCCAATAATCAAAAACCCCCGGTAAGGACTGCCAACACACCGGGCATTCCATAAAAATTGAAACTATGACAGCCAGGGATGTGGGCAAATATGATTGATTTGAATGCGGATGTTTGAACTTAGAACTGATCGTCGCATTAAAACACTCCATAGAAAGTATATCCATTACCATGGTGAGTTTGAACAAAGGGATGTCCATGATTGTCTGGGCACAGAACTTAGTTTAGGATAAAGAGCCATTTAACTATATTTGCGCTCTAAATTAAAACCCCGCTATATTCAACCTACATTTCAATAATCAAGAACCTGCAAAATATGTTTGACAGTTTATCCGACCGCCTTGATCTCGCCTTCAAATCATTGACAGGTGAAAGAAAGATCACTGAATTAAATATTGCCGAGAGCATAAAGGAAGTACGCCGTGCCCTGGTCGCTGCCGATGTAAACTATGCGATCGCCAAACAATTTACCGAAAAAATAAAGGAAAAAGCACTGGGGACCGAGAATGTGTTGAAGTCCGTGAAACCTGGCCAGCTGATGGTCAAGATCGTACAGGACGAGCTGACAGAGCTGATGGGAGGGCAAGCCGCCGGCATCAATCTGAGTGGCAACCCAACCGTGATTTTGATCTCCGGACTTCAAGGGTCGGGTAAAACGACTTTCTCGGGTAAACTGGCCCACTTTCTGAAAACCAAACGTAAAAAATCTCCCCTGTTGGTGGCCTGTGATGTTTATCGTCCGGCAGCGATTGACCAGATCACGGTTTTGGGGGAGCAAATAAAAGTTCCTGTTTACAAAGAAGTAGAGAATAAAAACCCGGTTCAGATTGCGCTTTCCGCCATCGGTCATGCTAAGGCTCACGGGTTTGATGTGGTCATTGTGGATACAGCCGGACGTTTAGCGGTAGATGAGGAGATGATGAAGGAAATATCGAACCTCAAAGAAGCGCTTACTCCGAACGAGACCCTGTTTGTCGTTGATTCCATGACGGGGCAGGATGCTGTGAACACGGCGAAAACGTTTAATGACCGGCTCAATTTCGACGGGGTGGTACTGACCAAAATGGACGGTGACACCCGGGGTGGGGCAGCCCTGTCCATAAAATATACGGTTGGCAAGCCCATCAAGTTTGTCAGCATGGGAGAAAAGATGGATACCCTGGATATTTTCTATCCTGAAAGGATGTCGCAACGGATACTGGGGATGGGGGATATTGTATCGCTGGTGGAAAAAGCCCAGGAGCAATTCGACGAAGAGGAGGCTAAAAAGCTGGAGAAAAAGATTCGTAAGAATAAATTCGACTTCAATGACTTTTTAGGTCAGATCAAGCAAATACGCCGGATGGGTGATATGAAATCGCTGGTTAGTATGATTCCGGGCATTGGCAAGCAATTAAAAGATGTAGACTTTGACGATAAGGCCTTGAATAAAGTGGAGGCAATTATTTTTTCCATGACGGAGGAGGAGCGGGGTAATCCGGAAATTTTGAATATGAGCCGGAAAAAAAGAATTGCCAGAGGTTGCGGACAAGACCTGAACCAAATCAATATGTTCGTCAAGCAGTTTGATCAGATGAAGAAAATGATGAACAAAATGACAAAGATGCAGGGAATGGGAGCGATGGCTTCTCCAGCCAAAGCCGGAGCGAGAATGAAAAAAAGAGGTTTCAGAAGAAGATAAATTTTTTGAGAATCAGGATAAACTAAAAAGGCATGTTCCCAGGTAGGGATCATGCCTTTTTTTATGGACAAATTTTGATGTTTAGTCATCCAGGTCTTCCTCCCCGGTTGGGTCGGGAGTCGTTTCTGCCAGGTCATCAATATCGTCGGCGTATTTGTCTTCGTATTCCTCTTTCACGTCGTCTTTGAGGAAACCAAGATCATCGTAATCGTCATCGTTTTCGATGATTGCCTTGGCCTGGGTAACGGTCATCCGTACCAGGTAGTATTTATCCTCCGCTTCGAAGGGTAATGCGGAGACCATGTCACCATCCTTGTTTTTGAACTTCACCAAATTTTCGGAAAAACCATTTGGATAGGCCAGTTTGATCTGTTCTTTGATGGCTTCATCCAGCTTTTCGTAATCCTTAACCACTCTGGGTTTGTTCGTCGTTGTCATGAAATTGAAGTTGTTAGAATTTGCAAAGATCAGGCTATTCCATTCCGTCAACACAATACCTGCCCTTTTCTCCTTCCGATTTATTTAGGTTAGTAGTGCAATCTATTGACGAATTTCGAACAAATATATTTTGAAATGAAAATTTTTTGCAAATAAAAATTGAGAAAGGCTAACTTTTTTTCAAATCCATCTGATTTGTAAGGGAATACGATTGTAAGAAAATATTATGCGAAGCTCTGGTACGCCTTACTTCGGGGAGTGAAGAGGCGTGTTCTCTAATTTAGAATCAGTGGGGCAGCCGGAGAATAAAGGCGTGCGTCACTTTTCCATAACAGGCCTCTTTGACCTGGATAACCTCTTTGGCTGGATATCCGCTGTTAGCCCTATCATGGGTAAGTATAACAGCGGATATCCAGGCTATCACCGTAGTGGTCTGTACACTGAATTCCGTGCTGGCTCAGTCCATCTTTACCAATTTACTGGAGTAAAATGCTCCATTCTCCAGTTGTATGATTAAATGGTAGGTGCCTCCGGGAAAAGAACTCAGATCAAAAGCGTCTTGTATTTTGGATACCTTTTGGAACGTATTTGAATAAACGGCCTGCCCCAAAAGGTTGACAACTTGCAGCTGTACATCTTCCTTTTCGGTTAGCTCCGCTTGTAGATTAAAAGTGCCATTACTGGGGTTTGGAAAAACCTTAAACTCGGCAAAGGCTGCTCCAGCGGCGTCACGAGTCGATGTCAGATTAGAAAACTCAAACCAATTTATGTTAAAAGGAGATTGGGTAATGATCATGCGCAAGGTGTACCGCCCGGCGGGTAGAGGGGCATTGACACTGGTCGTGGTCCACGTTTGCCAGCCTCCCGTTGCGGTAAAATTGGCAGACTGAACGTTGGTCTCATTACCATTCTTGTCGATGAGTAGAAGTCGCACGCCACCGTTCCCAAATTCTGAGGCGGTTCGGTAGCTCACCTGATAAATGCCCGAACTGGTCACATTCACTTCGTAATCCAAATAATCGCCAGGATCGAGAAAGGCTATATTTTGACCTCCACCCACATCGGTCGTTTGCTCCAGAGAAACGCCCGATTGAAAATCGAAAGCCTCCGCCTCTATTCTCCCCGGAATTTGGTGCACAAAACTCAGTGTGTTTTTAACATCTTCCTGAAAAAAGTTATTCAGTGCCGTACCGTCCGTCGCCATGACTTCACTGCCGGTGTAGGAAATCTTAATGGTTTCGGTTGATTTAAGGATATAGTCAACCGCAAATCGAATAATTCTCGGGTTGGTAACATCAACCTGGATGTCCGTTATCGGGATGCTGGTTCCGTCGACAAAAATCTCAAAACTACCCGGCGATGGCTGAAAAGGCCCCGCAATAAATTTATTCGCATTCATTTGAATGTTGTTCTCATCAATCGTCACTGCAGCCACAAAATTGGTGGGAATGGAGGACGTGCTCGTACCCGTTTCGATAAACTCAAAACTGTGGATATTGAAGCCTTCTGCATCCACGTACATCCGTAACTTTTGGTCATTGGCATCGAGAATAACATTTGGAATGACGATGGTTTGCCAGTTTTGCCAGCCCCCCGTTGGCGGAGCAAAATAGGGGAAGGTTATATCAGCATTGCCCGCCGAAAAATGTAAAAGCCCCCCTGAACTACCGGAAGCTACCCGGGCCCGGATTTCATATACGGCACTCTTGGCTATAGCAACATCATATTGCATCCATTCACCCGTTTCCAACCAACCAACACCAAATCCATTGTTGTTGACCGGATCACTACACGGTTCGATATCAACGGCATCGTTTCGGTAAACCCAGCCATTATTCCAGGGGGTATATTCTCCGGTAGAAACTGAATAGTTGGCCACTTCGTTGTCGTGGTAGGCTTCTCCGATCACTCCCATGTCAAAATCGGTAGCATGGACTACGCCCGGGATGTTCTGTGTCCGGTAAGGAATGGTTTCGTTGGAATAAACCTGCCGGAACATCGCATCGATCACGTCTTTTTGATAAACGCAATTTTCTATTTTCAAACCTTCCGTGATTTCCATCAGAGCGGCTTTGCCAAATGCTGCTGTCGGCGTGGTTCCGTTTCCACTCCAATAATTCAGCAATGTCTGGTATTCGGGGGTTTTGATAACTGACAATGGGCCGGCGATTGATTCGATTTTTTTCATTGGCCACCAGGCCCAGCCGATGTCAAGGTCTTCCAATAGCCGGATGGCATCCCGAAACCAGACA
>JBFIJS010000022.1:0-15076 GCA_041600595.1 Saprospiraceae bacterium
ACCCGGGCCACGTACATCTGACCAGGCAGGAACTACTGGAACTGACCATCTCTACCAACTCCTGCGACTGTTCGAGCTGCAAAAAAGACCGGGCCGACCGCTTCAGCCAATGGGTCAGCATTACCAATGAACTCGACCAGGCCCCGATCGAAGAGCGTATTGAACTTAAAAAACTGGATGCCTTCCTGCATCAGGAATTTAAAGACAGCGGCATCAAAACCCCTTTCCGTTATGGCGTTTTCGACAAAAGAAAAAAGAGCTTTGTCATCTCGGATGGTAAATATGTGGTAGAGGACCGGCTCGAACAGACCACCCTGAGTGGCTATAAAAACCTGCACAACTCAGACTTCCGGGTCAGCCTTTTCAAAGAAGACATTGAATCGCCGGGTATGTTGATGGTTTATTTCCCCATGAAAAACAGTTTCATCTGGAGTTCCGTGATCAAAACACTCATCGGGTCGATCATATTTATGAGCATTATTTTGTTTTGTTTTGCCTACACGATCTCGGTCATATTTCGCCAGAAGAAATTATCGGAGATGAAAAACGACTTCATCAATAATATGACCCATGAGTTCAAGACGCCCATTGCCACTATATCCCTGGCATCCGACAGCATTGCCAGTCCCCGGATTATTTCCGATCCCGAAAAGATCAAACGTTTCACAGACATCATCCGGCAGGAAAATAAAAGGATGAATAACCAGGTGGAAAAAGTACTGCAAATGGCCCGTATCGACCGGCAGGACTTCAACTTGAACATGGCCGAAGTGAACCTCCACGATGTTATCCAGAATGCGGTGGAATATATTTCCCTGCAGGTAGAAAAAAAGGACGGCACGGTGCAGGCCGACCTGCAGGCCACTCAGCCAATTGTCAAAGGAGATATGACCCATGTCTCCAACGTTATCAATAACTTGCTGGACAATGCCAACAAGTATTCACCGGACAATCCCGAAATATCTGTAGCGACACGCAATGTAAGCGGTGGAGTTGAAGTTATTGTTAGCGACAAAGGCATTGGCATTAGTAAAGAATCAAAAAAACATATTTTTGAAAAGTTTTACCGGGTACACACCGGCAACCTGCACGATGTCAAAGGCTTTGGCCTGGGCCTGAGTTATGTTAAAGCAATCATGGATGCCCACAAGGGAAAAGTGGAAGTGAAAAGCGAACTCGGCAAAGGAAGTAGCTTTGTATTGTTTTTTCCGAACGAAAACTAATATATCAAAACCCAATAACGTATGACCTCTACAACAAGCGGCAAAATTTTGTTGGTCGAAGATGACCAAAACTTCGGGGATGTACTCCGCTCGTATCTTGAAATGAATGACTATGATGTGACGCTGGCCAACGACGGCATTAAAGGACTCGAAAGCTATCACAGCGGCAGTTACGATCTCTGCATCCTGGATGTGATGATGCCAAGAAAAGACGGCTTTACCGTAGCCAGAGAGATCAGGGAAAAAGACACCAGCATTCCCATCATTTTTCTTACCGCCAAAACATTAAAAGAAGACGTGCTCCAGGGGTTCAAGATCGGTGCCGACGATTATATCACCAAGCCTTTCAATTCAGAAGAACTGTTGTTTCGCATTCAGGCCATCCTCAAGCGGACCATGCAAAAAGAAGATCCAAAGGAGGAGGTTAAGGAGTTTTTCATCAGCAAATACCACTTCAATTACCCCTTGCGGATCCTGACCTACAACCGGGATGCGGACGATGAGCAAAAATTCAAATTGTCTCCTAAAGAGGCCCAGCTGCTCAGAATGTTTGCCATAAAGATCAACGATGTACTCACCCGTTCCGAAGCCCTGACCAAGATATGGGGAGAGGACAATTACTTTACAGCTCGCAGCATGGATGTATTTGTAACCAAGCTTCGTAAATATTTGAGCCACGACGAAAACCTGGAAATCGTCAACATTCACGGCAATGGTTTTCAATTGTTGGAAAAAGATAAAGCACTGTAGAAGTTGGGAGCTTCCGCCTCACTCGCAGGGCCGTTTGCCCAAAAGCCTCTGGTGACTTATTTTACCAAAGGCTTTTTTTGATTCATCATTTTTTTAAAGCATGATAAAATATTTCTCTGTCAACGGCCAATTGACTCCCAAAGCAACAGCCTCCATAGGAGTTACTGACCTGGCACTTTCCAGGGGCTACGGCATTTTTGATTTTTTTGTTGTCAAACGCGGGCATCCCCTCTTCTTCGATGACTATTTCGACCGGATGGAAAACTCCGCAAGAGAACTACACCTCAACCTGCCCTTTTCCCGGGCCGCCATCAAACAGCAGATATATGAACTGATCGCCGCCAATAACCTGACGCATGCCGGCCTCAAACTCATCATGACCGGCGGTTATTCCCAGGATGGGTACACGCCCGCTACCCCTAACCTGATCATCCTGGCGGCACCGCCACCAAACTACCCGGCCAGCAAATACGACCAGGGAGTAAAGCTAATGTTACACGAGTATCACCGAACCTTCCCCTCTGCCAAATCAATCAACTATATGGTCGGCGTGAGCCTGCTTCCCCAAATGAGAGCCGCCGGGGCCGAGGACATATTGTTTTATTATGGCGGCCAAATACACGAAACCGTCCGGGCCAATTTTTTTATCGTTACCAATGACCGTACGCTTGTGACACCTGAGGATGACATCTTAAAAGGCATCACCCGAAAGCAGACTCTCGCCCTGGCTGTGCCATTTTATAAAATAGAAAAACGGGTTATTCGGAAAGAAGAACTGGCAACAGCTAAAGAGGCTTTTATCTCCAGCAGTACCAAGCAAATCATGCCAGTCGTTAAAATTGATGATACGACCATCGGAAGCGGACAACCCGGAAAGGTGACCCTTCACCTGCTGGAACTTCTGCGTCAGAAAGAAGAAACTTACCTCCAGGCACTCGATAATATTTCCCGACCGGTTGGCTAATTTAAGAGCGGACAGAAAAGCCAGTTTTCCTACAAAAGGGCTTTAAACTCGCTCCGGGAAACTGCCTAAAACCTTCTTTTGGTCAGCAGCCTGCCACCTCAATTACTATCATTTTTTTTTGACTTATTTCCAAAAAAAAGAGCCAGGAGATTCTTTGCAAACCTAACGAATAGGGGCATTGAACCACCATCTGCATCCATAAAACAGGGAGTCGGTTGAATAATTGGTGAAACTTTTGCTTTACCTAAATGCCGGCAACTTTCCTTAAAGTTTGTTAAGCATCCCTCCTGCACTATGTAATTGCTCTTTTGACACACTCTTTTTTATTCAACTCCCTCAGCAATTTTAACACTACGGTAATATCAATTTGCCTTACTCTATTCGTTGTACATAAAAAATCAAAGAACATGAATACTATCACCAACACTTCTTTTTGGTCCCTCCTTCTCTTACTGCTCGTTTCTGTTAGTTGCAACAAAGACGACGATTTTCTTCCCTCGGATTTATCCAACTTCTACCGGCTCAACTCTTTTGAAGTCGGGGTGGTCCCTGAGAGCCGCACGGTGCAGGTTCTTTTCCAGGTAAAAGACTACTATGAGAAAGGGGTTTCTTCTCTCACCGAAAGTGACTTCATCGTTACGGAAAACAACGGTAATATCGACTCAGAAGCCGATCTGCGGGTTGGCCGGAGTTCCATCCCGTTTTCTTTGCGGACAGTTTTGCTATTAGACATTACCCGGAGTGTCGAAGGACTGATACCCCAAATCAAAAGTGCCGCCAGAACCCTCATCCAGCAGAAGCTACCGGAGCAGGAAATCGCCATTTATACCTTTGACTCAAAAACTGTTGAACGGCAGGTATTTACCACCAACAAACAAGAGCTCATCAATGCTATTGATGCCCTGCCCGAATCGGGGCTGGTCAACTCGACTAACCTCTACGGTGGGGTGATTGACGTGGCCGACCTGTGGGAAGATAATTACACAATTGACGGCATCGTAGATGGGAGTCTGATCATTTTTACCGACGGCCGCCACAATGCCTCCCAAACTGTTACCCTGAATGATGCCCTGAACGCCCTGGGTAACAGACGTGCCTATGTGGCTGCGCTCCAAAGCAACGACCTCGATGAGGGCGCTCTCCAGTCGTTGGCAAAAGACCGTGACCGTTATTTCAAGGCAGACGATGTTGCAGGCCTGGAACAAATGTTTGTTGACATCCAAAGTGACATACAGGCACTATCCAGCAGCATCTATTTTCTCTATTACCAAAGTCCGATCAGCGACCCCACACCCTACGAAAACGATTTAAAAATAAAAATCGTAAACAACTCCAACACCGGTAACGACAGCCGCATCCTGGAGTCGTTCAACAGCTTTGGATTTGGCAACTAACGCAAGTTGCTCTGAAAGTCAACCGGTTTTCCGGATCATCTTTTAAGCCTGTCAAAACAAGCAGACCGTGCAAAAAAAAGGGCTCAGGAATTAACCTGAGCCCTTTTTTAGTAAAACGCCACCATACAACTGGGAGGCGGTATATATTTTCAAACAATCTCTTTAAACGTCGAAGGTCAGTTCCACAACGTCAGTTGTCGGGTGAGCCTGACAAGTGAGGATAAAACCATTGGCCACCTCGCTGTCGTCCAGCGCATAACAGGCATCCATTTTCACTGATCCCGAGGTAACCTTCGCCATACAGGTAGAACAAGCCCCCGAGGTGCACGAATAAGGTGCATCGATCTTTTCATCGAGCAGGGCAAACAGAATGTGTTTTCCTTCGGGCACGACGACTTCTTTTTTCTTGCCATCGAGGGTAGCTATGACTCTGGCACCCGCAACACCACTTGCCGCAACACCTCCAGAAAGTTCCTCCGTGGTGAAATATTCCCGGTGAATGTTTTCTTTACCAAATCCGGCATCCAGCAATACTTTCTGGGCATTGTCGATCATACCGCCGGGACCGCAGAGAAAAAATTCCGACGTTTTATGGCGAGGCGCATTGTCGTCCAAAAACTTTTGCACAACGCCTCCGTCGATCCTGCCGATCTTGCCCTCCCAGGTAATTTTTCCTTTCGAAAAAAGTCCTCCCAGGCCCGACTTCTTTTCCCGGTTGGGTTGGCTGAGCACGTGCTCCACCATCAGTTGTCCGGCGTATCTTTTTTGCAGATTTTCCAGCTGATCTTTGTAGATGATGCTGTCTTCATTCCGGTTGCCGTACAACAAGAATACAAAGCTCATCGGCTCTTTTTCCAAAACCGTTTTCAAGATGGACATCAAGGGAGTAATGCCACTACCGGCCCCGATGAGGTAGTAGTTTTTCTTATTGTCTTCGTGCAGTTCCGTAAAAAAACGGCCATCGGGTTGCATGACTTCAATGGTGTCGCCCGCTTTGATGTGTTGGTGGATATGAGTGGAGACTTTACCTCCATCCACTTTTTTTACCGTCACTGACAGGTCGCTATCAACCGGGCTGCTGCACATGGAATAGGAGCGGCGTTCTTCTTTTCCGTTAAGCTGAAATTTTAAGGTAAGGTATTGGCCCTGCGTGTATTTGAATTTTTCTTTCAAATCTGATGGTACATCGAAGGTCAGGGTTAGGGCATCGGACGTTTCGTTGGTTACTTTTTTAACTGAAAGATGATGAAATGATTTACTCATGTTTTCGAAAATATTTATTTGTCAAGTTTGGGCTTTAAAATGGTTTATCCACAAAAAAGTTCGCAAAGGTAAATGTCCAAAAACAAACAACCCCTTCCGGAAGTGGAAAGGGTTGTTTGTTTTGGGAAAAAAGCAAGGCGCTGATTAAAATTTATACGTGAATCCGGCCCGGATATCGAAAGGGGAAGCAACGGTATTTTCAGGTTGATTCACATTGTAGAGGAGCATGATTTCGTACCCAAGTAACCCGCCGCTATTATAACCGGCACCTACGTAAACGTTGTCGTAAGTAACCCGGCTGGTGGTCAATTTGCCCTGAACATTGTCAAATCCGTCAATAAACTCGGTGTTTTGGTACTCATATTCCAGGTGGGCGAAAAAATTGGGGAAGGCTTTGATCCGGGAAAAAGCGCCTACACTGTAGGAAAGACTGGAATTTTTATAAACCTGCCCTAAATCGAGGCGGTAGTGATTGTACTCAAAACCAACTCTGGGGCCAATGGAGATCAAATCATCCAGCACTTTGTAGCCTACCATCGGCGACAGGCCAAACGTGAACAGGCTTTCATTATTGGAGCCACTGAAACCCAAAATAATACCTCCTCCAAACCAAAGTTTGTTCACAAAACCGCTTTCGTCAAAATATTCATCCGTTCTTGAAGATTTCTTTTTCTTGGTACCGCGGCGCTGGGCGTAGGCATCGTCAGAGAAAGCGGTAATAAAAAGAACAGAAAGCAAACTGAGTAATAGGAATTTTTTCATCATCATGTTTCTTTGGTGAAAGGGCAAAATGGCACTTTGCCCAAAAAAAGGTTTTAATATTTCTAAACATTGCCTGCCACCATCAAGGGATGACAAAACTTTGCATGAGGGTCAAAATTCTGAAAAATTACGGTTCAGGTTATGTCAGATGCTGTCGGCAATTGGATATTTAACGAATCCACAACAAATACGCTGCGGCAAACGGCAAAATGAAAATAAACGCATCAAAGCGATCGAGTACTCCACCGTGGCCGGGCAGCATGGTCCCCGAGTCTTTTACACCAACGCTTCGCTTCAGCATGGATTCGACCAGATCCCCCATGGAGCCAAAAACCGAAACAATAAGCGCCAACACCATCCAGTCAATTAACTGAAGCTGATTGGTAAAAAGACAGAACAGATAAGCGACCAAAAAGGTCGTAGCGACGCCACCAATCGTGCCTTCCCAGGTTTTCTTGGGGGAAACGCTGGGTAGCAAGGGGGTTTTTCCAAAATTGGAACCAATGATATAAGCACCGGTATCGTTCATCCAGGTCAGCAGCAGCAATCCAAAAACGACAAGCGCACTAAATTCCCCCTCATTGAAAGCGATAAAATCCAACAGCGAAAAAGGAGCACCGATATAAACCATGCCCAGGACGATAAACCCTACATTCTGGAACGGCGTTTTTGACCCGCTGAACAACTCATAAATGAAAGCAAGGAAAACAAAAGGGGAAAACAATATGGAGGAGACAATGACAAACTGGTCGTAGGTTCGGGTCAGGGCAGGATGCATGTGCAGGATGGTGGAGAGCACGAAAGGCGTCAGGCCAAAACCGACTCCGATAAACATTCGGTAACGATCCCTTTTGGTGTATTTGGTAAGCACCATGCTCAGGTACTCCCAAAGACAAAGAGCAGTGATGATGGCAAATAAAACCACGAAAGTATAACGCCCCCCAAACAGGCCTGCCAACATGACTACCACAAAAAGAAGGGCAGTCGTTGCCCGGCGGATCAGTCCTTTCATATTAATGTAGTTGTTCCGTTTTGTTTCACTCTTGCACCTTGGGGCCATAAGCCAGATCACCGGCATCGCCCAATCCGGGCACAATGTACGACTTGGCAGTAAGTTCTTCATCCAGTGCCCCCATCCAGATGTGAACATCAGGGTTATTCTTTTTCAGGTAATCCAGGCCCAGGCGGGAAGCAATCGCCGTCACGACGTGTATCCTGGCTGGTTGTCCATGTTGTTTCAATTCCTGTAGCGCCAGGTCCATGGAAGCACCCGTCGCCAGCATTGGGTCTGTGACAATCAAAACGGAACCGGTCAGATCGGGGCAGGAAACGTAACCCAGTTCTATTTCAAAAGTACCGTCTTTGTGATGTTTTCTGTAGGCCGAAACAAAGGCGCTCCCTGCATCATCAAAATAATTGAGAAACCCCTGATTGAGTGGCAGGCCGGCCCGCAGGATAGTCGCCAGCACCAGCGGTTGGGCCGGTATTTTAATTTTTGCAATACCTAACGGCGTTTCCACCTCCCGCACTTCGTATTTGAGGGTCTTGCTGATTTCGTACGCCATAATTTCGCCCAGGCGTTCCATATTTCTCCGAAAACGCATAGAATCCGTTTGCACGTTCAGGTCCCTCAATTGGGCTACAAACTTATTGGCTATCGAGTTGGTATCACTTAAATTTTTGACCATAAGAAACATTCTGTGACAAGCCTTTTTACCGGGATAAAGGCATGCCGTGAAGAAGGATTTCAAAAGTATAAAACTTTAGAAGTTTTGAACGACTTGCTTTTGAGAAAAACGCCTGCAACCGACATTCTCAAAAAAACAATTTTAGTAGGTCTGGCAAAAACGAGTTTTTATCGAACAAAGACTACAAACCTTTCCATCACTTCTTAACTTCGGCCCCATCATCGAAAAGTGGTCTTCTGGCAATACCTGTGATGCAGGCATTTTTCTAAAGCAACAAAGACATTGACTGTTGTCACCCCATGCCGGGGAATGTTCAAAAAAGCTTTTTCGTTTTTCTGCCACAAGATTTGTCAAAGGCTCCATAAGGTTTGCGGGCCAACCGCCACCTTTCCTATTTCCGTATAAATGAACCCACTGGAAAATATCAACATTGCCCTTCGTTCTGTCCGGTCGAACCTGCTGCGGGCCATTTTGACCATGGTCATCATTGCTTTTGGCATCATGGCACTGGTGGGCATCCTGACCGCAATCGACAGCGCTATTTATTCCCTCAACGATAGTTTTTCCGGCCTGGGAGCCAATTCGTTCACCATTGAACCAAAAGGCGTGGATATGGGAGGCAGCCACGGCGGGCGACGCACCAAAAAAGGCGAGCCCATCACCTACGACCAGGCCATGGATTTTAAGGAGCGATTCGATTTTCCCGCCGAGGTGTCCCTGTCAGTAGCCTGTACCGGCCGGGCGATCATCACTTACAATGAAGAACAAACCAACCCCACCGTCAGTGTGACAGCCATCGATGAAGAATACCTCGGAGCAAAAGGCTTCGAAATAGCGCGCGGACGGGCATTTACCAAAAAAGAAGTACTGAACGGCGGGAATAAAGCCCTGATCGGCTCAGACATTTTAAAGTCGCTGTTTAAAGGAAAAGCAGAAAAAGCACTGGGGAGCGTTATCTCGATTGGCAATCTCCAATTCAAAGTAGTCGGTGTGTTGAAATCAAAAGGAACGAGCATGAACCAGAGCGATGACCGGGCGGTATTCATACCCCTCATGGATGGCAAACGGTATTATGCTTCGCAAAACCAAAACTACGACGTCACCGTATCGGTCAAAGATGCGACCCAGATGGATATGGCTCAATCAGCCTCCATTGGCACATTCCGCCCTATCCGGCGTTTAAAGGCCACCCAGGAAAACGATTTTGAACTATTTTCCAGCGACAGCCTCGTGGGTATCATCCGGGAAAACACAACCAACTTCAGAATGGCTGCCATCGCCATTGGCATCATGACACTGCTGGGTGCCGCTATTGGTTTGATGAACATCATGCTTGTTTCCGTCACCGAACGCACCCGGGAAGTGGGCATCTGTAAAGCCCTGGGTGCCACCAAAAAAAATATTCTCTGGCAATTTCTCACCGAAGCCATTGTCATTTGTCAGATTGGCGGACTCTTCGGCATCCTCCTCGGCATTCTCATTGGCAATGCGGTCACCAAATTAATGGGCGGCTCATTCCTCATCCCCTGGGACTGGATCAGTATGGCCATCGCGGTCTGCACGGTAGTTGGAATAGCTGCCGGCCTTTACCCTGCTATGAAAGCGGCAAAACTTGATCCCATCGAAGCACTCCGGTACGAGTAATTTCAACCGCATTCACGCGGCTCTCTTCTGCATCAAAGTAAATAGCGTACTGCCTCGACTGGCAGCGACCAGATCGTTGGCCGGTAAAAAGCCCGGCGAGCCGCCAAATGAATGATTGTCGTGCAGCCGCCTGCCCCTCTTTTTCTTACCATTCGATGGTTATTTCGAAAAAAGATTTTAAACAAAAGGACTTTGGCATTCGTTTCTCACTTAGTTTTCCTTTATATTTAAAGTTCCGAAAGAATCGCACCCTTTACTTTTACATAAAATGCCATGAGATTAAAGTTCTACCACCTTTTTGCGGCCCTCCTTATTGGTTTGTCCATCAATGCGCAAGAGACTTTCCAGCCTAAACAAATGGACACCAATTTTGGCGTTGTTTACAACCAGGAGTTTGCGCTGGGGATGCGGTTGCATACCAACGGGTTTGCGATCGGAACAACTTTTGGCAAGCTAAAAACCTATTACCTTACCAAATATTTTCACTTTGAAATCGGCGAGCTGAAGCACGAAAAAGAATTCCGCCAAAGCTTTGACACTCCCACCCCGATTAATGGTCGCATTTCAAAGGCATTCAAATACGGTAAGCAAAACAACCTGTACGTTATTCGCGGTGCGGTTGGCGCCAAGCGATATTTTTCCGAAAAGGCAAAACACAAAGGCGTCGCATTTGGCATTTCCTACGAGGGTGGAGTGACGCTCGGCCTGCTCAAGCCATATTACCTCGACCTGCGCGGCAGCGACGGGCAGGTAACCATTCCAACCAAATATTCTGAAGAAAACAGCGATAATTTCCTGAATGTCTTTGCGATTCAAGGTTCTTCCGGATGGACAAAAGGGCTGGGCGAACTATCGATTCTGCCCGGGGCCCACGGCAAATTTGCCGTTCACTTTGACTGGGGTGCTTACGACGAATACCTCAAATCCGTAGAAGCTGGTTTTATGATCGATTTTTTTTCCAGAACAGCCCCTATTATGGTCGAACGGGATAATGTGGAAAACAACCAGCTCTTCCTCAACCTTTTCCTACATTTGCAGTTTGGAAAACGATGGTAAAATTGATATTGGATCTTAGGTATTGGGAAATTTTATTTCAATAACTAACACCCGATAACTAATGCCTAATTGATGCTTGAATTACCTATAGTTGAAAAAAAAGAAACCCGCCAACGCAAGCCGGACTGGCTGCGCGTGAAGCTCCCGATTGGCGAAAAGTTCAAAAAGGTCCGCCGTTTGGTCGACGAATATAACCTGCATACGATTTGCCAAAGCGGTAACTGTCCCAATATGGGCGAATGCTGGGGAGAAGGTACTGCCACTTTCATGATTCTCGGCAATACCTGCACCCGCTCCTGCTCCTTTTGCGCCGTAAAAACCGGCCGTCCACCGGAATACGACGAGGACGAACCCCGCCGGGTAGCCGAAGCCATTACGCTCATGCAGGTCAAACATGCAGTTATTACTTCAGTGAACAGGGACGAGTTGAAAGACCGGGGCGCCGAGGTCTGGCACCAGACGGTCAGGGCGGTGAAGGAGCTTTCTCCCAACACCACCATTGAAACACTGATTCCCGATGTTAAAGCCAACTGGGAGGCACTGGAGCGAATGATCAGCGCTGGTCAGGAAGTCGTCAGCCACAATATGGAAACCGTTGAGCGCCTCTACCGAAAAGTGCGCCCGCAAGCCAAATACCACCGCAGCCTCGAACAGATACAACGTACAAAGGACTATGGCAAACGCACCAAATCCGGCATCATGGTCGGACTCGGTGAAACCCAGGAAGAAGTCTTCAAAACGATGGACGACCTGCGGGAGCATGGATGCGACGTGATGACCATTGGCCAATATCTTCAGCCAACCAAAATGCACCTCGAAGTGGCCGAATTTGTCCATCCCGATATTTTTAAAATGTACGAGGAGGTCGGCCTCTCCAAAGGCTTCGATTTTGTAGAAAGCGGTCCCCTGGTGCGGTCGTCTTATCACGCAGAGCGGCATCTCTGATTTCCGCCCCTTTATTTAAATAAAAAAGCGCAAAGACGGACACTTCCTCTCTTTGCGCTTTTCTGTTTATACCCTAATCCTTTTTTTTTCGTTAGCTGGAGGAAATGTTTCCCAACAAAAAAAATATCGTTCGCATTCAAAGTACCAGCATAGTCACCAAGCCATCCGCCCTTTTGAAGAGCCCGGCCCACAGGTGGTGCATCTTTTTTATTTTTTTATTCACTCTCTCCGGTCATTCTTTTTCTCAAAACAATTTTAAGCTAATTGTCCAGCCGCTGGACAAAGACACCCTCTTCCTCCAAAAAAACACCAGCTACCAAATCCACTTCGGCGACTCTGCCGCTGTTTTCAGTCAGTTGTCAGACATCACCAGGCAACTCCATACTCTTTCTTATTTTGAAGCGTCATTTGACAGTGTCTATTTCCAGGACAGCATCGTGACAGGCCTTCTTCATATTGGCAATAATTACGAATGGGGGTTTTTGAAAAATGGTAATATCAGTGATGTATATCTGGACAAAAGTGGCTTCCGGGAAAAATTATTCACCAATAAACCGGTCCGTTTTTTCGACCTCGAAAGATTAAAAGAAAATATCGTCAAACAAGCCGAAAATAATGGCTATCCATTTGCTGCCGTTTTTTTAGACAGCATCCATTTTGTGGAAAATAAAATTGAGGCAAAATTATTTTTAGAAAAAGGAAGGCCCGTTTTTTTCGATAGTTTAAACTGGACCGGCGATATAAAAATATCTGAAAGTTATCTCCGCAACTACCTGGGTATTCGAACCGGGGAGCCATATAGCAGGAAAAAAGTTTTACAAATAAGAACCCGCATTCAGGAGCTGCCATTTTTAAAAGAAAAAGAAAATGTCACCGTCAATTTTCTGGACGATAAAGCCAATATCAATCTGACACTCGACAAAAAAAAGGCGAGCCGTTTCGACTTTTTGCTGGGCGTTTTACCCAGTAATAGCCGATTGGAAAATAAATTATTGATCACTGGAAACTTCAATGCCGAAATGCAAAACCAATTTGGTCTCGGCGAGCGAATTTTCTTGTCCTTTGAACGCCTCCGCCCCCAAACGCAGGAACTCGAACTGGCGTTTGCCTATCCGTATATACTCGATTTGCCCTTTGGCGTGGATGCCAAATTCAGTCAGTACAAAAGAGACAGTACTTACACCGACATCATCGGCGACTTTGGCGTGCAATATCTTTTTGAGGGCGGAAATTATTTAAAAGCCTTTTGGAAAATTACGGCTTCCAACACCATTGCCGTCAATACCAATGCCATCCGGCAAGGCAACTTTCCCGACATTATAGATGTCAAAAATTCGGCTTTCGGCCTGGAGGCCAACTGGCAAAAACTGGATTACCGGTTCAACCCCCGAAAAGGGTGGCGAATACTTGCCAGTGGCAGCGCCGGCACCCGTCAGATCAAACAAAACCAGGCTATTCTGGACGTTGACGAAAGCTTTTACGACTCCTTACCCGGAAGGACCTTCCGGTTTAATTTTGAAGGAACTATTGAGAGATATTCCCCGGTCATGGAACGCAGTACGTTGAAGATGGGCGCCAGAGCCGGGGCCATCATTTCAGAAGAGGCCGTTTTCCAAAATGAACAATACCGCATCGGTGGCAACCGCCTGCTGCGGGGCTTCGATGAGGAAAGTATTTTCGCAACTTTTTTTACGGTATTTACCCTGGAATATCGCCTGCTCATTGGGCAAAATTCCTACTTCTATGCCTTTACCGACTATGCTTACGTGGAAGATCGCCGGTCGGGAAAACCATTGCGGACAGACCACCCGCTGGGCTTTGGGGCAGGATTAACTTTCGAAACGGGGGCGGGTGTTTTTGGGATCAGCATCGCTGCGGGAAGAACGGATGATCTGCCGGCCGACTTCCGGAACCCAAAAATTCATTTTGGATATGTGAGCATTTTTTAAGACATGGCGTTAATCCTCTGTTTGGAGCATCCGACAAAAATGAATTTATACCACGCACCCCCTTCTCCCGGCGAGGTTCTGACAGCCAGCTCCGAATTGACTTCCCAAGCCAGTGGAAAGAACATCCGAAAACTCAATTGTCCGGTCGTTTTGCCGGCTCATTCTTCAAAGACATTTTCCCTGGTAGGTACGCAGGGCCATCGCTCTGCCCACCCATATACTTTAGACTAAATCCTTTAATTTTACACTTTCCATCTATTCAGATTGGCCGACGCACGACTGCCATCTGAAAACAACCAACCGCTGATTAATATGCGCCAAGTTTTAGATACTGACCAAAAAGCCCTCGAAATAAACCTCAACGACAAGGTATACGGTGCCTTTGCCGAAATTGGCGCCGGACAGGAAGTAGCCCGATACTTTTTTAAGGTTGGTGCAGCGGCGGGCACGATTGCCAAAACGATGAGCGCATACGACAAAGTAGTATCCGACGACATCTACGGCGTGGAAGCCAGTGGCCGCTATGTTTGCGAGAACCGCCTGTATAAAATGCTCAATCACGAGTGGGACCTCATGGTGACCCGCCTGGGTGTTCGGCGGCCCGACACCAACTTTTTTGCTTTTGCGGATACCATTGCCGCACTCAATTTCTCCCGGACCATTAAAGGAGACGGCTGGCTGGGTATTCGATTTCAGCTGAACCCCGGCACCCACGCCAACGATCTTGTACTCCACGTCAAAATGCTGGATAATGACACCCAATTGCAACAACAGGCGGTTGGCATTCTAGGTGTAAACCTGATCTACGCCTGCTTCAATTACCACGATGACCCAGAGACGCTCGTTCACTCTCTGATGGATCATTTGCACGACCGGATTTCCATCGATATGGTGCGCCTGACCGGCCCTGATTTTGAGGAACTCGACAACCGGTTACTGGCGCTTTGGCTGGTAAAACATAAAATGACCGACGTGGCGATGTTTGGCCCCGACAAACAAAATGTGCATGCTTCTGAATTTTTATACAAAAAGCAGGTACTCGTCGTAAGGGGTAGTTTTCACCCGCCCACCAATATGCACCTCGACATGATCAAACAGTCTTATGAACAGTTTCGGGCCGACAAAGAGGTCGTCGCCGAGCGGTCGTTCGTGTTGACGGAGCTAACGATGGACAGCCTCTGCGGCGAAGGTGTACTGAACGAAAAAGACTTCCTCGACCGCTCTGAATTATTATGCGCTTTAGGGCAAACGGTTGTCGTTTCCAACTGCGAGCAATATCATCAATTAATCAATTATTTAGCTGACTATAAAATCCAATATCTGGGCATTGCGGTTGAAGCCCGCCGTATGCTGGAATTTATTTCCGAGAAATATTATCAAAACATGGATGGTCGTTTGCTGGCTGCTTTTGGCGAGGTATTTACCAAAATTGTTCGCT
>JBFIJS010000023.1:0-15044 GCA_041600595.1 Saprospiraceae bacterium
GGCGTTGGTACTCGTCTCCGTTTCCCTTGATTAAATAGGTCACCCCGAATTCTTTACCCAGGTTGGCCGCCCGCAAAACCTCCAGTTTGTCACCGGCCTCAAAAATTTGTGGCAGTGCAAGCGCCTTGTTCCAGGCTTCCAGAGAAAGATTCACTTCCTCATTGCGGCCGGTTTTCTGATACCACTGTCCGTCCAGGTATGCCTGACGGATCAGGTAAATACACCCCATCAGCGAACGGGGATAGGGCTGTGGCGAGGTACCTTTTTGGAAAGAAAGATGATGGGCCACCCGTTCCTTCACGATCAGTTCGTGGGGGCGTTCGTCAGAGAGGGTAACCAGCGCCGAAGAACCCCGGGAAATACCATCCATCTGATGGGTTAATACTGCCCCAAAGCCTGTTTTACGCAGTTCGCCGGCCGTTTTTTCATCGGCTTTAAAAACCTCGCTGGCATTGAACTCGGGCTTTAGCGCCATGTTCCAGCTGTAAGCCCCATCTTTATCGGATTCAAACTGGGTAGAACCGCCAAAACCGCCACTGCCCCGTTGCGATTTTACCTCCGGCAAACCATAATCTGCATAAATATCGATGAACGAAGGATAAATAGTTTTGCCCGCCAGATCCAGCACTACCGCACCGCCTGGCACGGCAATGCCCTGGCCAATGGCTTCTATTATCCCGTCTCTAATGATCAGGGTGGCATTCTCCAGTTTATTCTGCCAGCTTTGAAAGATATTGGCATTGGTGAAGGCGTACAAGCCCTCCCGGTGATCCGCTACATTGTTTCGGGGGAATGTTTCCTGGGCTACGACCAGTGTAAAGAGACCGGCACAAAGAAGCACCAGGGTGGTAAGTGTTACTTTTTTCATACTTCTATTCGTTGGATAAACTTTGTTTGTAAATTGAATGGTCTTTCATTTGGCCAGCCGGGGTCGACTGTAAGGTTGGTTGCCGGCCCTTTCTTTGCAGATGAGAAAGGCAACTCTTGAATTGATGGGCAAATATAGTTTTTAGGTTCTTCTTTTCATTATAAAAACAGCCGATACCGCATCGCCACCTTTTCGACCCGTGAGTATACTCCTCACCCCACCGGCACCTGTTCACAACGCTGATGCTACCGGTACAGAACTCGTCCGCCACCAATGCCCCATCAAATCTGCTGATCATCCAGCCGTTAATTCAAGTTCCGGGAATGACACTTTTTTACTTTTGGAATACTTTTTGAAAACCTTGAAAATAGCTCTTTATTTATTTCCTAATTCTTCCCCCTTCATTTTTTTCACTTTTCTGTTTATAGAAAGGTTTTCTTCCCAACCTGATGAATAACAATGTTACCCCCCTTCCTGAAACCCAGGTAATTTTCGAATAATAAAATCTAATTAAAACATGACATAATAAATACAGTATGTTTCTAAAAACACCTTTACCATACTGTATACTTTTTTAAACTTAACAACAAGCATTCACCTCCCACCTCATTTCCTTTCCCAGCACACAAATATTGCATTAAAAAAAAAGATAGGGCCACCCTAATCAACAGGTTAAAAACATTTATCCATTGCTGTTATCGGCAGTGTGCCTGTCGATTTGTTGCTCTTTAAAAATTACGGAATTAATTACTCATTTATAAAATCGAACTGATTTATGACGATTGTCATAAATAGCTCACAAACTCATCCTATCATGACAACAAACATCAAAAACTCACTTTGCAACACATTGAACAATTTCACTAATACTGTTTTAAATATCGAGGAACAGAAAGAAGTAAAAGGAGGAACGATCATTATTGAAGATGCAACTGAACATTAAGATAATGATCTTATTGAAGCCAGGCAGTAGTTATTTATTTTCGCAAAACGAACTACTGCTTGGCTTCATTATTAATTGAACAGCGATAGATTATAACTTTTCCACTTTCTCCATTAACCAGGATTTAGAAATTATTTTATCTTCTTTTTTCAGCTCCTTTTCAAACCATTTCTTTATTTTTTCCTTTCTTTCATTAGCAAATATCCGCTTGGCCAACCTTTCGGTCAAACGTATAAATGCTTTATTCTGCTGTAATTTTTGTTCTGAAAAAATAGTATTTCGCTGGAGATATTTTTTATAAGAATCCACATACGATTGCAGTATGAGAAAATAATTTGGATCTTTAAGCGATTGTTCAAAAGCACTCCGTAATATGCCTGTCCGAACTTTCAATTGGTAACCCGCTCCGTAATTATGGTTGACATATAATTGCAACGCCTGAATATAATTTCCTTTTTCTACATTAAGCACAGCCATAGAATAATTCATGGCATCCTCTCTCACCAAACTATCTAAATATACATTATATTTTTCAATAAATTTTTCTGCCCAATCATACTTCTGTTTATAGCAAGCCGCATTAACAATGTTATTAAACGTGGTCTCACTCATCTTGTCATTCTCAATTAACAACCCGTTATCCAGCCCAACAGAATACAAGTCGAACTGTTCCAGAAAATAATCCGAATTACCCATATTAATCTGACGGGTACAAAAGTTTAACATCATAAAATAAATAATCCGGCAGTCAGTTCTTTTTATTTTATTAATGACCGGAAATAATATTTTCTTCATGGCAAAGAAATGGGCTTCATCACCCTTATTATGCAATCTATTCACCAGCGAATAAAGAGAGATAATTTCATTTTCAATAAACATCTGATCTTCGCTGCCGCTAACCACATCAAAAAATCGGTACTCTGCCTTACGCCGGAAGATCATGTTTTTATTTCTCAAAACCTGGGTAAACCGGTATTTTGCCAGCACAAAATAGGCATCCAGGCTATCCATTAACTGTTCGAGCGAGTCGTCACTGGCGTCAATATTATTGGTCATGGGATGAAAGCAGTAATCCTGATACAGACCAATCCGTGCGCTGTAATGCTCCATGTCTTTCACATAGAAATCGTCGGCACCTTCCAGCAACTCCATCGTCCCCTTTTTAAAAAATTCGTAGAGATTTCGCTGTCCATATTCCTGAACCAGCATTTTTTTCCGCAGTGATTTGTCCGAACGCAAACGCTCCATCAGCATATAATCTTCCACGACGGTGGAAAACTCCCGGACCAAAACCCGTAACACGCCGTCATTGAAGGGCTTGCCGGGATACAGCTTCCTGAATAGTTTTTCTTTTTGCAATTGATCTTCCTGAAAGTCCGGATAATGTTTCTTCAGGAGTTCGTACAACTTGAGCAACCGGGAATTGGTCGCGAAATAAGGAGAGGAAAGAGCTCTTTTCAGCCTTCTGAACTCTTCCGCATCCAAAGACTGAAGGATTTTTGTAAGTTTTTGTCCAATCATTTCTTTCTATTATCGACTAACAACCTTAAACTACACTTATTAGTCTTAAAATATTGATATTCAGTTGTTTGCAAATTTTATCAGCAAACAAAAATAATCATTTCCCAAAAATAATCAACTAACAACATTTTATTTTTGTCCATAAATCGCAGCGGCTACCTTTCTACATTTGTATCATCAAAACGAAAAAACATCTTCTACGATAGAAATCACCTTTTTACCCCCTATCCAACCAAAACATACAATCCCGCAAGGGATGTCAAAAAAGCGTAAAGCAGGCAACATAAGCAACTAATAATGAGCTATTTACCCTGTATCGCTACATTCTAAACAAGACCCTTTCAAACCGAAGATTTATTTAGAGGCATTTTAAGACCCGGTCATCAAGCTCCATTTTGACCGGGTTTCTTTTTTTTGTCATATTCGCTTTCGCAGCCCGAAACCAACAATCTGTCTTACGTCAATGTCAGCAGAACCGCCACCCCGCCATCTTCCTGCCGTTAATCGAATCCTCCATTCTTTCGACCTGTTTGAAGCAGGTCATAAAACCTGGCCTTTGCTTTGAGCTTGACCACCCGGCCCAAAGATATTTTAACCGCCATTTTTCGACAACTCAAATCTTTGCCCTACTTTGTGAGCCGGCGTTCAGTGAGAAATGCTTTCTTTTTTTGCTGGTGATTTGCAGGCAACTGGTCGCTTTGCAACCAACTTTTGCCTTCTCACCCAATAAAGTCGGGCGTTTTCTCACATCATCACGCATTCTATCAACGCTGAATAAAACAACTTTTTATGGCTATCAACAGAAGACAATGGTTAAGAACTGCCGGGGTGGCTTCGGGGCTTTTCCCCTTCGCGGGAGCGGCCGGAGCTTCCGTCCCGACTTTCGAATCCTATCTGCAAGCGAAGGAAATCCTTCATTATCCCCCCGACACACTTTTAAAGCTCAGTTCCAACGAAAACCCTTATGGCCCTTCTCAAAAAGTTCGGGAGGCGATGGTCAAAGGCTTTGACGCTGCCTGTCGTTATCCATGGGAAGAACGATCGGCACTCCAGGAAAAACTGGCACAAAAGGAAGGCGTGACAACCGACCACATTTTAATCACCGTTGGTTCAACGGAGGCTTTAAGAATAACCGCCTTAGCCTACAGTTTGTACGGAGGTGAGGTCATCGCCGGCGAACCGACTTTTGAAACCATGCTCCACTACGCTGAACACTTCGGGGCCTACGTGCACCGGGTGCCTGTCGAAAAAGATACCCTCGTTCTGGATTTGGAAGAAATGGAAAAACGCATCACCGGCAACACCCGGCTCATTTTTTTGTGCAATCCCAACAACCCCACCGGCACTATTTTACCTGCCGGCAAACTGAAGGATTTCTGTGCGTCAACCTCGGAAAAAACCGTGGTTTTCAGCGATGAGGCTTATTACGACTATATCACCGAACCCAACTACCCATCGATGGTTGCATTGGTTAAAGAGAACCAAAACGTAATTGTATCCCGCACGTTTTCAAAGGTTTACGGTCTTGCCGGCATCAGGTTGGGCTATTTGGTTGCCCGGCCCGACATCATCGATCGCATCAAAAAATGCCAGGCCGACCGACCAAACATGCTGGCCCTCTATGCAGCCATGGCCGCTATCGACGAGCCGGTATTTCATCAATATAGCCTGGACATGAACGAGAAAGCTAAAGGAAAAATTTATGATGCGCTCGACCTCCTGGGACTCCGATATGTAAAAAGCCACGCCAACTTTGTTTTCTTCCAGACAGGCCGCGACATCAGAGAGTTTAACAGGTCGATGCAAGACCACGGCGTGCGGGTCGGGAGGCCCTTCCCGCCCTACGACCAATGGTGCCGGGTAAGCACTGGCAAAGTCGAGGATATGGACCTCCTCACCAGTGCATTGGGCAAGGTGCTGGGATGAGGCAGCGAGAGCCACCTAAAAACAAAAGCACCGGTCAGGGAATATTGACCGGTGCTTTTGTTCCTGCGTGTGCAGGATACACTGTTCCTGTTTATTGTAGTTCAGGTATTTAATTAACTCATGTTACGCAAGAAATGCAGAGCAGCATAGACCTCGCCTTTTGAAACGTCCCAATGTGCTCCTCCAAGGGTTTCTAAGGGCCGAGCAGAATGATGCAAAAGGCTTGAGCGATTCTCCGGCCCGCATTTTAGGGTAATTTTTTTGCCCGTTGCGTAACATGAGTAATTAATTAAAACACCGGAAAAGAGAATGTTGAATAATGGGAATATTTGGCGTCAGCCGTTACCGGGAGTTGATAGTGTTGGCTAAACTTTTTCAGAAAGGCGCCCAGCCTGGCCGTATCCACATTTCTCGAGTTGGGTTTCAAATAGAACCCGATGTGCTCGATTGAGCCATCCTCTTTCCAGAAAAAATGCATCCATGCTTTGATGCCGTTCAGGTCGTACCCCAAAGAATCAGCAAAGACTTCCATTTCTTCCATCATATCATGCAATTTGCCGTGCGCCAACCGCATGTCTCCTCCACACGCTTCCAGCAAACTTTGATACCTGGGCATCAGGTTTTCATATTGTTGACCATTTTCACCCAGCTTAAAAACTTTGGGCATAGCAAGGTAGGCAGGCCCGGAGACATTGGAAGAGTTTTGACCATTCACCTGCCCCAAAAACATCACCGGCAAGGAGCATAAAAAAGCAAAAAAAATAGTTTTTGCAGTCATGACTTCAATGATTAAATTAACATATTGTATCCGGAAAGGAAATTTGTTGGCTGCTAAAAAATACTTGTGTCTTTGGAGTGGAAGGCAATTTAGGGTTATCGAGATGAAGCGGGTCAAATGTAATAATTAAAATGAGATTTTACTTAGCTTGTCGAAAACTAAGCCAATAATTAACGACAAAAAGCTAATTTTGGTTTAGATTTTTTAATCATTGCCGGGGTGGTATGGCACCGAAATGGTTTCTTATCCACTTTGCCAACCAACATTACCACGGAGCCATGGCTTGGTTTTTCACTAATGGCTCTGCCCCCGGTTCACCTTATTCATTCAAACAAAAATGATAGACGGATTACTTCTATTGATTGCTGGCTGGGGGTTTTATCAAGGATTTTCGAGGGGAATCATCTCCACTGTTTTTACCGCCTTCTCTTTTATTTTCGGTCTGATAGTGGCGTTCAAATTGTCCCCGGCTTCTACCCGTTTCATTGATTCTCTATTCAAAAATGACAACCCAATCAATTTTGTCATTGGGTTCCTGCTCGCTTTCTTTATCACGATGATTATTATCCGGACGGTGGCAAAGTACCTGGAAAAAGCCCTGCAAACAGCCAATATTAACATCATTAACCAGGTCATGGGCGGTTTACTGCTGGCGTCTATCTATACTTTCATCTTCACCCTTTTCGTATGGTTCGCTGATAAATCCCACATCATCAATGATGATACACGCAAGGCTTCAAAAACCTATCCTTATCTCAAGGAATTTCCCGGCAAGATGAAAACAGTTTACGAATATATCAAACCTTCTTTTCAGGAATTCTGGCAAGAGTCGGTCAAATTCCTGGACCGGATGGAAGAGAAAAGTGTGGAAGAAACAGAAACAGCTCCGACTATTTTTGACGTACCGGACGAAGAGAATTAGTAAACGACAATCATTATATAAAGTAAAAAAAACTAAAACACTACGCACAATTAAATTCGTTTTCTTCTTGCCGCCAATCAATCATTATTTATTTTAAAAACTATATTATCTGACTCCAATTGTCGCCCGGCCATGGCACTTTTTATATGCTCGCAAAAAGTCAACTTGCCATTTTCATCAATAATATATGACCGGTAACCTAATTGCTTCATAAAATCAATTGCCTGCTCGTGCACCTGGTTTTGACTGTTTCCCAGTAAATATTCCATTACCAAAACCGGTACTTCTTTTTTTAAATAGGAATGCAGTCCGGTGAGCACTTGCAGCTCTGCGCCTTCAACGTCTATTTTTATTATTTTTGGATAAATATGATTATCGAAAAAATAATCGCTCAATTTAATACCGGGTATTTTTATTTCCCGGGGCGGGTTGTTTTTAATATTAATAAATTCATTTTCCCCGGGTTTTATTAATGAATTATATTCAGATAAAAGAACAGGATATTCATGAAAAACGAACACCTTGTTCTCATCGGCCGCTGCCTGATTTTCAATGATTATATTTTCAAACCCTGCCGTATTTTTTTGCAAAACATCAAAAGTCGATTGGGAAGCCTCAAACGAAATAACCTTTCCTTTTTCACCCGTCAACATGGAGGCCAGCAGTGTGAAATATCCAAAATGAGCTCCGACATCACAAAAAGAATCACCCGGGTTTAATTGGTTCATCAAAAAGCGGGCAAGCCGGATTTCGGAGTCGTGTGTTTTAGCTCCAAACAGATAAATCTCTGTGGCCGACGGCAGTACCACTTGCATGTCGGTACCAAAGAAAGTTGTTGCCCTTTTAAACTTACCCGATTTTTTTAAAGGGTAAATAACCCGCCAATAAACGATCGCTGAAATATATCGGACAGGGTCTTTGAACAAGCGTTTTATGACCGGCCCTCTGGCCAGTATTTCTATCTCCCGCAATTTTTTTTCGAGTACACGCCGTTCGTTCATCATTTGTCGTTGATCCCTTTTAGTTTACGAATCCGTTTGGGGTTCCACCAAAGCCAAAATCCGCTGAACGACAGCAACATCAAGCCCAGGGAAGTCAGTGTCGTATAAGTTACTTTGGCGTGCTCCCCGTCGTTGCCAGCGAGGCGGTCCACGATGGTGCCGTCGTGAATATGTTCGACAAGGTCGTTCCAGCGTTTTTCTGCGCCGAGCACCTTGCCGGAAGTGAGGTCGATCTGCAATTCGGTGTAGTGCGACTTAAAGAGAATTTTGGCGACGCCTTTGCCGGGGCGTACATCGATCCGGTCGATGCCGGGGTCGATCTGCAGACTGTCTTTTGCGTAATGGGAAGCAATGGATTGTATCTGATCCAGGGTCATCCAGCCACTGGCGTCTTTGCTGACTCCCGTTTGGGTAGGTGGAGTCAGGTTAGCCAGTTTTTTCCAACCGAGCAACACCCCGGTTGCCCCAATAATAAACATGAAAATAAATAGGGGCACTGCCAGCCATTTATGCAACCTCCGGTAAGCACGGGTTAAACTGGCAATCCTTTCGGTCCGTTTTTTTTGCATGGTGATGATTTCGGCTACTGCTCCGGTTTGGCCCGCAAATGTATGAAAACAGAAATTTCCCGATCGGACAAAGTACAGAAATGACGGCGGGCAGCCCCCGGCAGCCAGTCAAAAGTTTGATTTTCCCCGACCGCTCAAAGTTTGTCCACAGGGCGATCGAAAGGCGGACTTAAAAGTTCGGCGGACTCCTGGTAGCACCGGAACAAGTCACCTATAAAGTGCAACCGGTCGTACAAATCTGCCCAATCGGTGGCAGCCGTCCTCTCCAGACTATCCGGTGTCGGATCAATTTTTTCCAATAAAACGATTAAATCGGGATTGGTCAGGTGTTGCAGGTTTGCAGGAAAATTGGCCTGTAAATCCTTGCCCAGATGCAGACGCATACCGGCGGGAAAGTCAAGTTCCATAAGGTGTTTGGAGAGAAACAACCGGATACGCTGCCGAGCCGTGACGGTAAAAGCCCCGATAGCTCTGTCCAGTGGGGAAGGCCGGTTGAAAAAAGCACTAAAAACGGACCCCACATACCCTACCCACCCCTGATTAGGAGCAAGGGAACCAAGCAGGTTATCTTTAAACAACTTGGCATCTATGACTGAAGCTTCCATCGCTTCCGCAATTTCCGGTTGCAGGCGGGTCTGTTCGTGAAAGCCACATTCTAAATTGGCCAGGAGAATGAGTTCGGCTTTCTTTTTATTATCCTGCTCAAAAAAGGCTTGATAAAACCTTGTAAACGCCTGCCGTAAATATTGCTGTCCACCAGGAGGATCTCCAGGTCTCAAGGTTTGGCAAAAGCGGTTGATGTTTGCTGCATTGTAAAAGGAATCACCGGAGCAGGTATCGAGAAAACGGACAAACGCCCTGGCAATTTCCTCATAAACTTTTTGATTACCACGGGCAACGGCATCGCTGGCTCTTCGCATAGCGGCCTGCGGATCGATGGTTGTCCAGATCAACTTCCGGACACCCGACCTTTCTACTTTAGCACCTTTGAGTACCGCCCCTTTCGCCACTTCATAAATAGACTGTCCCAATTCCGGGTCCTGAGCAAAAAAGCGTTCCAGAGCGTTGACCAAATCTTCCCCCCGAATAGTCTGACCAGCCTGACGGGAGGCCCAGGTAGCAAACGTACACCAGTTGGCGTAAGGTCCCAGACGCCGGTTAAGAACCTGCGAAATCTCGTGATAACTCTGTGTTATATGGTAATTGCGGCGTATTGGATCGCTGAGTTGAGCAATACGGTCCACTTCTGCCAGGGTCGTCATTTTATTCATAAATCGTGGTTAATTGATTTATTGCCAAAACACCGGAAGCATCTTTCCTCCTTTAGTGTATTTGGTCAATACATGGCCAGTACCTACAATACAATTCCCCCCAGGTTATAGGAAGGCTCGTCGGCGCTGTCCAGGCCGCCCTTTTTTCTTTTTTTAAGAACCTCGTGAATCTGCTGGCCATCTGTCGAATTTTTCAGAGGGTCTTCGGCCGGGTGAAAAGTCATTTTTGTCATCTTTTCAATAAAAGAAACCTTGACCTGTACCACATCTTTATCCTTGTATTTGAAATTATCGAATTCCTTTTCCAGCTTTTTCGCTTTAATGCCAAAATGAGCAAATTCTGCCTGGAGCAGTTCCTTTTGCCCCATCATAAAACCAACATAATAAAGTTTATCCGCCTCCCCGGGCCGCTTCGACTTCTTTTTATAGTAAACGATTTTCCAAAAATAATTGGGAACCTGGACGTACTCCTCCCGGCCGTTCACCCTGATGGGCAAACGGGGGTCATCGTCCTGAAAGACAGGGCCGGTAAATATATTGATCTTATAAACATCCTCCTCTCCGGTTTTTTTCCCGTTGGTCGCCACATCCATGATATGGTCTTCGAGAGCCCTCCAGACGACCCCATTCAGATGGCCATGCTGCGGCACCGCATTGGTGAAGAAAAAGGTCAGTTTTGCGCCGCGTTCGGCAACTTCGTCCGTCTGCCCCCACTGGGTATCCTCCCTTTTCGTCATGTGACCGCGGTGAAAAATGGAAGTGTATTTTATTAACTCGCCGTGCTTGTCCTTAAATTCATGGGTGTAAAAATCGTCGTCCCACTGGTAATCTTTCGGCAAACGATGATCCCGGATGAATGCCCCCGAACGGCCCAGTTGCCGGAACTCCCTGCCGTGCAAGTTACAAGCGGCGAAAAAAGGAAACCTCCTCGACTTTGATTGCACCACAGTATAATATTGGTATTTCAATTCCTTTTCCCGGTCGGTGGTCAGGGCTATATCTTTTTGTTGCTGAGCAGTCAGGACCGGTAAAGGCACCTTAAAGTTGCTGCCCATAAAGTTTTCGTCGTAGCCAAATCCCGCATTTCCTTTCAGCTGGTCCAGGTCTTCGGCCCGACCTTTTTCCAAAACCCCGATTTCCGTATCCGTAGGTATGTCGTAATCATGGATGGGGAAAGCGATCCGCTCCACCTCCCTGGCCATTTGCGGAACCATGTCCTCCATGCCTTTTCCCTTAACTGAAAAATCCCCCAGTGTGGTCTCGCCTTTAAAAACTTTTCCCTTCAGCGCATACTGATCGCCGGATCGGGCATACACCCCCCTGACGACATGAGCACCGGGAAAACTGCTCACATCGATGAAAACAGCCATTGGGCGATCCCCGATACCGATGCTGCCGGTGAGGTATTGGTCGAGAGTTTCGGAGAGGTTCAGGTTGTCGGAAAAATGCTCCGAATCCAGGAAATTACTCCGGGTAAAAACGGGCCTGGGCATGGCCAGCTTGATCTGGTTCTGCGCCTCGAGGGGAGCGATACCGATGTCAAAACTTTCCACGTTTTGCGGCGCACGCAGGGTAGGTTTTTGTAAAACGGAAAACTCCTTCGACAACCGCTCCACCTCTTCCCTGGAGTAGCTGAAGAGCTTCATCACATCCACTGATTTTTCGGATTGGTTGGGCCGCTTCGACAAGGCCATCCCTTTCATCCCCTGCAATAAGGTGTAGGTTAAAAGACCCTGGCCATAGCTGGAGGCCTCGTAACTGACTTTGTCGGCAGCACTCCCCGTCAGGACGTACATGCCCGTGCGATCTTTCATGCGTTCCATAGCCCGCTCGCGGGTGGCATCCACCGCATTTTTACTTTTCAGCGCCTCGGTTATTTTCCCGGAATAACAAGTATCGAAAATGAGCACCTGCTTGCGCGCGGTGATTTCTTTGATCCAATCGGTGAGTTCCTCGGAGGAAATAGTTGCCCTTTCCCGGACATAATGATCGCTCAAATCAGAGCTGACTACCTCGTGGGTGAGGTAATAATATAGCTCTTTTTTCCCATCATTAAAATTGGCACCGTGACCGGAAAAATAAACAACCACCACATCCCGGGGTTTGGCCTTCCTGGCTATTTCGGAGAAGGCTTTTTTAATATTTTCCTTACTGGAAAAATGGTCCGAACGGGCATTTTCAGTCGTCAACAATTGGGTGTGCACCTTTTCTTTAAAAAGGTATTTACCGACAATAGTAATCGCCCCGTTCAGGTAAGCAGCATCCTGATCGGGATAGTTGAGCGAGAGGAGATCATTGCTGTATTTGGAGGTGCCAACAAAAAGTGCATATAAAGACGCATCCTCGTTTCCGGTTACCGGTTTCACATATTTCAAATGGCGGGGCGGGCTGTGGAGCCAGTAGTCTTTATTCCAGCATTGCACCGTAATGGTATTTTCGCCTTCATCAAAATAATTATCGTGCTGCTTGAGGTCAAACACAAATTCCTGAAAAACATCCGTGGTATAAAATCCGCCCCCCTCATCGTAGGACTTTTTTATTTCTTTGTTATTGATAAAAAAATCAACACATCCAACCCCGCCATTCCGCACCTCAATATTCACGATTAATTTGTCGTCCTTTATTTCTGCCGACAAAATATCCGGTGCCAGTTCCTTCGCATCAAAATCGGGTACCTCCTTGATTTTCCCCGGCGCCAAACGCAGAAGCAGCGGCAACAACCCCGGCTGCCAGTAGCGCTCTTTGAATTGGTCGAGTTCGATGGTTTCCATGCCATAGGTGTAATGCATCATTTTCATGGCACCGGGTGAGGCATCGAATAAGCCGGAAGGAGTCAGTACAGCCCAATCGGTTTCTCCCAAACTGACGAGCATGGCGATCTCATCACCGGATGCCCGATCCCATATTTTTGTGGTGGAATCTTTACTGGCAGTCAGTATATATTTTTCGTTTGGTGAAAAGCTGGCAAACACTTCGGAGGTATGTCCTGAAAAAATATGAACAGGCTTTTTACCATCGGCATCCCGGTCATACAGCCGGGCACTGTTATCGCTGCTGCCACTCAGAATAAAGCGGCCATCCTCGCTGAGATCGACAGAAATGACCCAGGCTCCCTCCAAATATTCTTTTTCCAGTTTTATATTGTTTGCATCGCTTATATCAAACAACCGGACTCTTCCGTCGTGGCAGGCAGTCGCCAGATAATGCCCATTCCGGCACATGCGAATAGCCCGGATCCGATCCGGATGGTGTGGTAAAACATACCGTTTGTTTTTATTTTTTAAATCAATGAGAACCAGATCGGGTTTGTCTTTACAGTCATGATCGAAGGCAACCGCCAAATAGCCTTTCTCCCCATGGATATCCACACTACAACCCCATTTGTCCTCCGCCTCCATTACCCATTCCGGTTCGTCCGTTTTTTCCCAGTCCCAGCAGCCTATTTTAATTTTACCACTGCCAGCACTGCCTATCGCCAGAGAGGCTCCGTCTTCGCTGAAACGCACTGATTTCACTCCATGAGGAGCGATAAAACCTTTGATTTCCTTTTTCTCTTTAAAATTCCACAAACTGACCGAGCAGTCCGAACTACCCGATACAAACAGGCTGCCGTCAGGGTGGACGTCCAGGGCATGGATGGTGCCCCAGGCTGCGTTTCTTGCTTTTTCCTGATTTAACGAACTGATCAATTCGCCTTTCGTCAAATCCCATAAGTTGATCAGGTTACCTTCACTTCCTTCTGCCAAAAAACGTCCGTCATTGCTCATGGCCGCAGCATAGACGATGGAAGCATGGCCGCTAAAGGTTCTGATCTCTTTTTGTTGTTTCATCCCCCAAAGCCTTGGCAGGTAGTCCAGTCCTCCGCTGGCAAGGTAACCGCTGTCGGGACTAAAACAAACCGCTGCCGCCTCCTGATGATGGCCCGCAAAATGCAGTACCGGGTTGTTGGTTCCGGTATTCTTGAGGTCCCATATCCATATTTTTTTATCCTTGCCACAACCGGCCAGATAACGCCCGTCCGGGCTAACCGCTATCGCATACATGTTGCCTGCATGCCCTGTGAATTCACGGGCTGCCGGTTCCTGGTCTGCGCCATTGATTTTCCACAATTTAAGCGGCAGCGGAGTCTGTCCTTCCAGGGGAGCTCCGTCGTGATGCCGTAAATTTGACGAGGCTGCAGCGATGACATATTGTGGGTCGTCGGCCGGGTCAATGGCTACCGAATGGACGATATTCGGGGAGGAGTGGGTAAATGTTTTCAGTAAATGGTCGTTGTCTTTTTCCAGCGCCCATAACTTCATCGTCCCGTCAATACTCCCGGTCACCAGGTGTTTTCCGTTCTTACTGACGGCAACTGAAAATATTTCTTTGGTATGCCCCCTGAATTCACGTACAGGTTTTTCGGAAAACAAATCCCAGAGAGCGGCCGTCCCGCTGCTACCTCCTATCACCACTTTATTGTCCGGCGTAAAGCGGACTGCATTGGCGCTTTGACCCCGGTAAATGTGCAGGCACTTCCCCGTTTCCGCATCCCACAATCTTGCGCTCCAATCCCAGCCACCGGTCAGTAAATATTTCCCGTCAGGGCTAAAATCGATCGATTGAACCCAGCCACTGTGCCCGGGAAAATTCCGAATCAACGTACCTGTTTCGAGGTTCCACAATTTGACCGCTGAATCACCAGCGCTGGCAGATGCGAGGTACTTTCCATCGGGACTAATGGCTACCGCCAATACCCATTCGGCGTGGCTTGTTTGGACAATGGTCTGGATTTGCAGTTTGGTAGAATGTTCCATTTGGTTTGTGTTTTGGCTTACTTGAAAATAAGTACGTAAAAAAAAACAGCGGCTTAGCAGAGGGCTTTGCACCCGTCAAATCTTGCCGCATTCAGGCAAAGCCTAAAGCTACTGTTTTACAGCAAAAAAAAAAGAAAATGGAATTGAACTATCAGCAGTTCTGCATACCCGAAGCGGGCCGGAAGACAGGCAGTTTTATTCGACGGCGCCGAAATGACACGGAAGGTTTTTGAATCCCGTGTAATTTAAATTTGCTTTAATTTTTTTCCCTGCAAGTGGGCCGAAGTATTCACTTCGCTTTGAGGCATGAGACTGCTCGGCCCAAAGGGATTTTAAGGGGCGGCGTCGTCCCCGACGACGCCCCTTAAAACCCTTTGAGGCAGGCTTTCCGGGTGTTGCCAAAAGAGCGGCTTTTCCTGCTCCGAATTTTTTAAACATACTTAAATTAC